>NZ_JAPCIV010000005.1:0-171783 GCF_027707585.1 Aeromonas sp. QDB39
TGTAAGCGCGGCGACGTGTTGAGCTAACCCATACTAATTACCCGTGAGGCTTAACCATACAACACCCAAGAAGTGTTTCGAGCCTTGTGACAAATACGAAACTACTTACATCAGCTTTCACAGATTGAAGAATTTGCCTGGCGGCCATAGCGCCGTGGAACCACCTGAACCCATGCCGAACTCAGAAGTGAAACGCGGTAGCGCCGATGGTAGTGTGGCATTCGCCATGCGAGAGTAGGACACTGCCAGGCACCCAATTAAACGGTGATGTGAAGAATCACATTACTGGCTGCGAGGATGACACCTCAATGAAGCGGCAGACAATTTAGCAAAAAGCTAACCAGACAGCGGAGCGGTAGTTCAGTCGGTTAGAATACCGGCCTGTCACGCCGGGGGTCGCGGGTTCGAGTCCCGTCCGCTCCGCCACTACTTAAGAAGCCCAGTCTAACGACTGGGCTTTTTTTCGTTTCCGATACCGCACTCATTTTCCCTCACATCAACACCGCCATCATCCGATCATCGCCCCTGAGAGAGGTTGCCGCTATAATGGCCGCCCTCAAGCAAGGTGGTGGTATGAAAGCAGAGTATCTACAGCGATTCGGGGGCATTGCCCGTCTTTATGGTCAGAGTGCGCTGCATTCTTTTAGCCAGGCGAAAGTCTGTGTGGTCGGGATAGGTGGCGTCGGCTCCTGGGCGGCCGAGGCGCTGGCTCGGGCCGGCATCAACCAGATCACCCTGATCGACATGGACGATATCTGCATCACCAACACCAATCGCCAGATCCACGCCATGCAGGGGACGGTCGGTCGTCTCAAGACGGAGGTGATGGCAGAGCGCATTCGCGCCATCAATCCGGATTGCGAAGTGATCGAGGTGGATGATTTCGTCACCGCCGACAACCTGGCCGAGTATATCAAGCGGGAGTTTGACTATGTGGTGGACGCCATTGACTCGGTCAAGGCCAAGGTGGCGCTGATTGCCTTCTGCAAGCGCAACAAGATCCCGGTGATCGTGGCCGGCGGTGCTGGCGGGCAGATGGACCCGACCCAGATCACCGTGGCCGACCTGGCCAAGACTATCCAGGATCCGCTGGCCGCCAAGGTGCGCTCCGATTTGCGTCGGTTGCACAACTTCAGCAAGAATCCGGCACGCAAGTTCGGGGTGGAGTGTGTCTTCTCAACCGAGCAGCTGAGTTATCCGGATGGCAATGGCGGCACCTGTCAGGCCAAGGCGGCCAGCGACGGCAATATGAAGATGGATTGCGCCTCCGGCTTCGGCGCCGTGACGCCGGTGACGGCTACCTTTGGCTTGGTCGCGGCTTCCCGGGTATTGAAGAAGATTGCCGAGCGGGGAGCCCGTGCCGATAAAGAGGCCGGGAATGAAGGCGCAGGGTCGATTGGCGAAGCCTAATCGACCACTGGGCAAGGCGGGTTAGACGGCCTGCTCCCGGATCGCCAACACGATAGCTCTGAGCCCGTTGCCCCGCGACGGGCTCAAGTGTTTCTCGAGTCCCAGTTCGCTGAAATAGCCCTCCATGTTGAAGGAGTGGATCGCCGCTGCGGGTTGGTGGTTGAGCGCCGCCAGCACGATGACGATAAGGCCCCGCACGATGCGGGCATCTGAATCGCAGGCAAAGTGCCAGTTACCATCCTCGCCTTTCTCCCCCTTCAGCCAGGCCTGGCTTTCACATCCCTTAAGGCGAAATGCCTCCTGCTGCCATTCGCCGGGCAGGGCAGGCAGCTGCTTGCCGAGCTGGATGATGAGCCGGTATTGGTTCTCCCAGCCGTGGGCTGCGGCAAATTGCTGACGGATGCTATTTGCGTCGGGCTCAACGCCTATCCGGGTATAGGTTGCGAGGCTGTTCATTGGATTGTCTGCCTTAGAAGAAGTCACTGAGTTTGTGCAGGGCGGCCAGCAGGGCGTCGACATCGTCCCGATTGTTGTAGCAGGCCAGCGAGGCGCGCAGGGTACCGCCGATACCGAGCGATTCCATCAGCGGCATGGCGCAGTGATGGCCGACCCGCAGCGCGATCCCCTGCATGTCGAGCAGGGTGGCGGCGTCCTGCGGGTGGATCTCGTCCAGCAGAAAGGAGACGGCGCCGGCGCGCTGGCCGGGTTCGCCGACCAGACGCAGACCCGGCACCTGTTGCAGTCCGGCAACCAGATAGTCGGCCAGTGCCGCTTCATGGCTGGCCAGTGAGTCCCTGTCCTGCTCCATCACAAAGTCGATGGCAGCGGCGAGGCCGATGGCGCCGGCAATATGAGGGGTACCGGCTTCAAACTTGAAGGGCAGGGTGTTGAAGGTGGTGCCGGCGAAGCTGACTCTGTCGATCATCTCGCCCCCCGCTTGCCAGGGTGGCATCCGCTCCAGCTGCTCGGTGCGCCCCCACAGCACGCCGATCCCGGTCGGGCCATAGAGCTTGTGACCGGAGAAGGCGTAGAGGTCGCAGCCGATGGCTTGTACATCCACCTCGAGATGGGCCACTGCCTGGGCACCGTCGATCAGCGTCACGGCGCCAACCGCTTTGGCGGCCTCTACCATCCGGGCGACCGGATTGACGGTGCCAAGGGCATTGGATACGTGGGCCACGCTCACCAGCCGGGTACGTGGCCCCAGCATGGCGCGATAGGCCGCCAGATCGAGATCGCCCCGCTCATCGAGAGGGATGACCCGGATCACGGCACCGGTACGCTGGGCAATCAGCTGCCAGGGGACGATGTTGGCGTGGTGCTCCAGGGTGCTGAGCACTATCTCGTCTCCCGCCTGAAGTTCGCTCATGCCCCAGCTCTGGGCCACCAGATTGATCGCCTCAGTAGTGCCACGGGTCCAGATTACCTCGCGACTGTGAGGCGCATTGATAAAGCGGGCAACCGTCTCGCGGGCGGCCTCGAAGGCACGAGTGGCACGGCCGCTCAGGGCATGGGCGGCGCGGTGTACGTTGGCGTTGTCGGTGCTGTAGTAATGCGCGATGGCGTCCAGCACCACCTGGGGTTTCTGGGTAGTGGCGGCGTTATCCAGATAGATCAGAGGGTGGCCGTTGACCTCTTGCGCCAAGGCCGGAAACTGGCTGCGCAGCCGGGCGTGCTGTTGCTGGTTCATGCTCCCCTCATATCATCTGGAAAAGTCGGCCATGATCCGGAAAATGGCGGTCAAACACAAGGCGCAGTGACGGGATATTGCCTGCGGTTTCGGCTGCCTGCGGGATCTCTGTTACAATGCCGCCCCTCATCATAAGCCAAGAGATCCGGCCCATGAAGCTCAACCCCAATCAGAACGAAGCGGTCAAGTTTGTCTCCGGCCCTTGCCTGGTGCTGGCGGGTGCCGGATCGGGCAAGACCCGCGTCATCACCAACAAGATTGCCTATCTGGTACAGCAGTGCGGCTACAGCGCGCGCAACATCGCCGCCGTCACCTTCACCAACAAGGCCGCGCGGGAGATGAAGGAGCGGGTCGGCCAGACCCTGGGTCGCAAGGAGGCACGGGGGCTGATGGTCTCCACCTTCCACACTCTGGGGCTCGAGATCATCCGCCGCGAGCACAAGAGCCTGAATCTAAAGGCCAATTTTTCCCTGTTCGACGACACCGACCAGCTGGCGCTGCTGAAAGAGCTGACCGAGGCGGAGCTCGACAACGACAAGGACAAGCTCTCGGCCCTCATCAGCCAGATCTCCAACTGGAAGAATGACCTCATCCTGCCGGCTCGCGCCATGCGCATCGCCCGCGGCCCGGAAGAAGTTTTGCTGGCCCAGCTCTATGAACGCTATCACCGCCAGATGGTGGCCTACAACGCGCTGGATTTTGACGATCTGATCGTGATGCCGACCCTGTTGCTCAAGAGCAACGAGGAGGTGCGCACCCGCTGGCAAAACAAGATCCGTTATCTGTTGGTCGACGAATATCAGGACACCAACACCAGCCAGTACGAGCTGGTGAAGCAGATCGTCGGCGAGCGGGCCCGTTTTACCGTGGTGGGGGACGATGACCAGTCCATCTACTCCTGGCGCGGTGCCAAGCCGCAGAATCTGGTGCTGCTGAACGAGGATTTTCCCAGCCTCAAGCTCATCAAGCTGGAGCAGAACTACCGTTCCAAGAAGCGCATCCTCAAGTGCGCCAACATCCTGATCGCCAACAACCCCCACGTCTATGACAAGGCCCTCTTCTCTGAGCTCGATGAAGGGGTGAAGCTCAAGGTGCTGTTTGCCAAGAATGAGGAGCACGAGGCGGAGCGTATCGCCGCCGAGCTGATGGGCCACAAGTTTATGAATCGCACCCGGTTCAAAGACTACGCCATCCTCTATCGGGGCAACCATCAGTCGCGCATCTTCGAGAAGGCGCTGATGACCAACCGCATTCCCTACCGTATCTCGGGCGGCACCTCCTTTTTCTCCCGCACCGAGATCAAGGACATCATGGCCTACCTCAAGCTGCTGGTGAATCCAGATGAGGACACTGCCTTCCTGCGGGTGGTCAATCTGCCGCGCCGCGAGATAGGCCCCACTACCCTCGAAAAACTGGGCCAGTATGCCAACCAGCGCGGCAAGAGCCTGTTTGCCGCCAGCTTCGAGCTGGGGCTGGAGCAACACCTCTCTGGGCGCGGTCTATCCGCCCTGCAGGCCTTCACCAACTGGCTGGTGCGGCTCGGCGATCAGGCGCTGCGTGGCAATCCGGTGGAGGCGGTGCGGGACATGATCAAGGAGATCCACTACGAGGAGTGGCTCTACGAGACCTCTCCCAGCCCGAAGGCAGCAGAGATGCGGATGCAGAACGTCTCCACCCTTTACCGCTGGATCACCGAGATGCTGGAGGGGGATGAGCTGGAGGAGGCGATGACCCTGGCTCAGGTGGTTACCCGGCTCACCCTGCGTGACATGATGGAGCGCAATGAGGGAGAGGACGAGGCTGACCAAGTGCAGCTGATGACCCTGCACGCCTCCAAGGGGCTGGAGTTTCCCTATGTCTACATGGTGGGCATGGAGGAGGGCTTGCTGCCGCACCAGACCAGTATTGACGAAGACAACGTGGAGGAGGAGCGGCGCCTCGCCTATGTGGGCATCACCCGGGCCCAGACCGAGCTGACTTTTACCCTCTGCAAGGAGCGGCGCCAGTACGGCGAGTCGGTGCGGCCGGAGCCGAGCCGCTTCCTGCTGGAGTTGCCGCAGGACGATCTGGAGTGGGAAAACCAGAAGAAGGTGACGGCCGAGGAGCGTCAGCAGAAGGGGCAGGTCGGGGTCGCCAACCTGAGAGCGCTGTTCAAGAAGGATTGAGTGGTGGTTAGCCGCGCTCATTCTTGGTCTGGGTGAGCAGGGGAGTGATATCGGCTCCGGGCATGGGCGGCGAGATATAGCGCCCCTGGCCCATCAGACAACCGAGATCGATCAGTTTCTGTAGCTGTTGCTGGTTTTCGATGCCTTCCACCACTAGGGTGAAGTCCAGATCCTGGCAGATGTCGCGCATGGCACGGATGAGGGCGAGATCTTTGGGTGACTGCAGCATGCGATGAGTGAAGCTGTCATCCACCTTGATGTAGTCCACCGGAAAGTGGAACAGGGCGTTGAGGGACGAAAACCCGGTCCCAAAGTCATCCAGACTGATCTGGATACCCTTGGCTCTCAATTCGTGCAAAGAGGTGAGGGCATCGGAGTCCTGCCGTGACAGCTCCCGCTCGTTGAACTCGAAGATCAGATAACCGGGGGCTATCCCCTCGGATTCGATGATTTCAACCAACTTCATGATCTGCTCATGGCTGACCAGATGCTTGCCGGACAAGTTGATGGCCACCTTGAACTTGCTCTGGCCTGACAGCGGCAGCCACTCCTTCAATTGTTGGCAGGTGTGGCTCAGGATCTGGTAGTCCAGCTCCTGAATGAGACCACACTGCTCCGCAAGCGGGATAAAGTCGAACGCATCCTTGAGTACCCCCTCTTCGGTGATCCAGCGGGCCATCACCTCCAGCCCGGTCAGCCGGCTGTCCTTGAGCCGGATCACCGGCTGAAAATAGGGGACGATGCGCCCTTCACGCAGCGCTCTTGCCAGCATCTCTTCCGGTGAGGCCCAGGTCTGGACCGAGCACTCTTCCGAATAGCTGACGATGCGACTGCGGCCGTTGCGTTTGGCCTGGTACATGGCCAAGTCGGCCTGATGAAGCAGCTGGCTGATGTCGGAGGTCTGTTCCGATACGCTGGCCACCCCCAGACTGACCGTGATGCCCAGCTCGTTGCCCATCAGTCGAAAAGGGTAGGAGAGGCGGCTGATGATGCGGTTGAGAACCGGGCTGATATCCTCCTCGGTCTTGCTGTTGTCCAGATAGATGACGAATTCATCCCCGCCTAGCCTGGCCACCATGTCGTTTTGCCGAATGCAGGTCTGCAGGCGGCGGCTCATCTCCTTGAGCAGCTGGTCGCCGGCGCTGTGACCCAGGGTGTCGTTGACCTGCTTGAAGTGGTCCACATCGATGAAGATCAGCGAAAAACCGGGCGACTTGTAGCGGTGAAAGTGGGTCATGGCGTGGTTGAGGTGATTCATCAGCAGGGCCCGGTTGGGCAGCTGGGTCAGCGGATCGTGCAGGGCGTCGAACTGCAGCCGCCGTTCCAGTTCCTGATGCTGCTTGAGCTGCTTTTGCAGCCGGAGGTTGGTCTGACGCAACTGCTGCAGGCGCTGGTTGATGGAATCTTCCGAGTTGATGTCGTGCAGCTGCTGGCGGATCCGCCTCAGCTCCAGCAGCAGGGTGAGCTGGCTGCGCAGGAAGTCGAGAAACAGTCGGTCATCGGTTTCCAGCGGATGCTGCAGGCTGATGAGAAAGTGGGCGAAGTACTGCTGCTGCAGGCGCAGCGGTTGGCTGTACCAGTAGAGCTGCTCCTTGTGCTGCTCCATGTTGTTGGTGCTGTGGCACAACCCGGTGATGAACTCGTCGCTGTGGGGAGGCTGCTCCGGATAGATCTTCTCGAGCCGGTGGCTGTCGATGCGCACCAGCAGCATGTCCTGAATGGCCAGCATCTGGCGCAGGACTGCCTCGAGCTGGGAAAACAGCGCCTGACTGGGCAGAGTATTGGCCAGCCGGATGATGCGGTTGATGCTCTCGATCTTCTTCTGCCAGTCAGGGTCTTTGCGGATCAGCGGTGAGGCCAGCTCCGACAGCTGGGAGCCTGCTTGGGTCTCGTTCAACCGCTTGGCCAGGCACTCCAGCAGCAGGCGCAGGGTTGGCAGCTCCTTGGGCTGGCAGCAGGCCAGCAGCCACTGGACCTGACCATGCTCGACCGGCAGCGAGCACCAGCCATCGGCTTCATCGAGCTGGGTCAGTTGATCGGTGATGCGCGACTCCTCCAGCCCCAGCTGCAACTTGAAACTGTCGGAGATCTGGTATTCGCATACCCACTGCAGGCCGGCTTCCGACAAGCCGAGCATGCCGAAATGCTGCAGCGGGCAGAGCTGGTTCAGCTGCTGGATCAGGGTGTCATAATCTTTGGAAGTGGCGGCGGAGGGGGCGGGGAAATCCATAATAGCGGAGACCAACGCCAGCAAGGGAGTCGAGTAATGGGGTGCTATTGGTTGCGCTGACATGAGTAACTCCCGGTTTGCCTACCCTACAAAGAGTAGCCGGAAGTCATCAGATTGAAAGGGCCGCAAATGCGGCCCTTTCAAACACTTAGAGCTTGTCGATCATGTAGTGAATGGCGTTTTCGATCTCTTCATCGCTACAGGTGGCGCAAGTTCCTCGTGGCGGCATCACACCGGTCTTGCCTGCGAAGCCGGCAATGGCGTGTTTCTTAAGTGTTTCAATGCCTTGGGCGATACGTGGTTCCCAGGCGGCCTTGTCGCCACGCTTGGGGGCACCGGCGATGCCGGCATCGTGGCAGGCGAAGCAGGCGCCCTTGAACACGGCTTCGCCGTCGCGCGGACCAGATGCCGCTGCCGCCGCAGGGGCTGCGCCTGCGGTCGCAATCCCTTCCAGATCCTTGGCGGTATAGACTTGACCGACAGGCTTGATCCGCTCGGCAATTGCCTCCGGTGACATATCATCGGCAGCAAGCACCACGCCGGACAAACTGGCGGCCGTCATCCCGACCGCCAGCAAATAGCTCAGTTTTTTCAACACGCTCATGTACTCCCAGCAGGCTTTTATTATCCCTAGAAAACGACTGGATTATAACCGAATAGTTACAGCCATTTAAACGCTTGTGTGTGAAGTGTTAAGCACTCTGCGTGCAAAGTTTCTTCGTCAGATCACAAACTGGCGAGGCTGGCCCGAAAAAAAGAAACCCGGTTTTCACCGGGTTTCATCTCATGGGCGGGCCGAAAGGCTTATTTGCCCCAGCTGAGGATTACCTTGCCGGACTGGCCTGAGCGCATGGCATCGAACCCTTGCTGGAAGTCGTCGACGTGGAAGCGGTGGGTGATGATGGGGGAGAGATCCAGCCCGGACTGGATCAGACTGGCCATCTTGTACCAGGTCTCGAACATCTCTCGACCGTAGATCCCTTTGATAAACAGTCCCTTGAAGATCACCTTGCCCCAGTCGATGGCCATGGTAGCGGGGGGGATGCCGAGCATGGCGATTTTGCCGCCGTGGTTCATCTTGTCGATCATGTCCTGGAAGGCGCTAGGCACGCCGGACATCTCCAGCCCCACGTCGAACCCTTCGGTCATGCCGAGTTCACTCATCACGTCGCTGAGCTGCTCCTTGGCCACGTTGACGGCGCGAGTAGCGCCCATCTTGCGGGCCAGCTCGAGCCGGTATTCGTTGACGTCGGTGATCACCACGTGGCGGGCACCCACGTGGCGGCAGACGGCGGCGGCCATGATGCCGATGGGGCCGGCGCCGGTGATCAGCACGTCTTCACCGACCAGGTCGAAGGAGAGGGCGGTGTGCACCGCGTTGCCGAACGGATCGAAGATGGCGGCCAGTTCATCGGGGACGTTGTCCGGCAGCTTGAAGGCGTTGAAGGCCGGGATCACCAGATACTCGGCGAAGGCGCCGGGGCGGTTGACGCCGACGCCTATGGTGTTGCGGCACAGGTGGGTGCGGCCGGCACGGCAGTTGCGGCAGTGGCCACAGGTGATGTGGCCCTCACCGGATACCCGGTCTCCGACCGCGAAGCCGCGCACTTCCTGGCCGATGGCGACCACTTCCCCGACGTATTCGTGGCCGACCACCATGGGCACCGGGATGGTCTTCTGTGACCACTCGTCCCAGTTGTAGATATGGATGTCGGTGCCACAGATGGCGGTCTTGCGGATCTTGATCAGCAGGTCGTTGTGGCCGAGTTCGGGGGCCGGTACGTCCGTCATCCAGATGCCGACTTCTTTGTGCAGTTTGGAGAGCGCTTTCATGGTTGTTCCTTCACGATGAATGCAGAAAGAAGGGGCGCCAGGCCCCTTGATTCAAATCAGATGATGTCGAGTTCGTGGCCGATGCGAATGAAGGCATCGATGGCCTTGTCCAGTTGCTCACGGGTGTGGGCAGCGGACATCTGGGTGCGGATGCGGGCCTGGCCCTTGGGCACGACCGGGAAGGAGAAGCCCACCACGTAGATGCCGGCAGCCAGCATGCGGCTTGCCATCTCGGCGGCCAGTTTGGCGTCACCCAGCATCACCGGAATGATGGCGTGATCGGCCCCGGCCAGGGTGAAACCGGCGGCGCTCATTCGCTCGCGGAAGTATTGGCTGTTCTCCTTGAGGCTGGAGCGCAGCGCATGCCCTTCGGCCAGCATGTCGATCACCTTGATGGTGGCGGCGACGATGGAGGGGGCCAGCGAGTTGGAGAAGAGATAGGGGCGGGAGCGCTGGCGCAACCAGTCGATCACCTCCTTCTTGCCGGAGGTGTAGCCACCGGAGGCGCCGCCAAGCGCCTTGCCCAAGGTGCCGGTGATGATGTCGACCCTGTCCATCACGCCACAGTATTCGTGGGTGCCGCGGCCGTTCTCGCCGATGAAGCCGACGGCGTGGGAGTCGTCCACCATCACCAGGGCGTCGTACTTGTCGGCCAGATCGCAGATGGATTTGAGGTCGGCAATGACGCCATCCATAGAGAAGACGCCGTCGGTGGCGATCAGCTTGAAGCGGGCGCCGTCGGCGTCAGCCTGCTTGAGCTGGGCTTCCAGCTCGGCCATGTCGTTGTTGGCGTAGCGATAGCGCTTGGCCTTGCACAGCCGGACCCCGTCGATGATGGAGGCGTGGTTGAGGGCATCGGAGATGATGGCGTCTTCGGCACCGAACAGGGTTTCGAACAGACCGCCATTGGCATCGAAGCAGGAGGAGTAAAGGATGGTGTCTTCGGTGCCCAGGAAGGCAGACATCTTCTGCTCCAGCTCCTTGTGCTGATCCTGGGTGCCGCAGATGAAACGGACCGAGGCCATGCCGAAGCCGTGGCTGTCCAGCCCCTGATGAGCCGCTGCGATCAGGTCAGGGTGGTTGGCCAGCCCCAGATAGTTGTTGGCACAGAAGTTCAGCACCTGCTCGCCGCCCACCGCAATCCGGGCCTGCTGGGCCGAGGTGATGACGCGCTCCTGCTTGTACAACCCTTCAGCCTGCACCTGCTCAAGCTGCTCGGTCAGGTGACGATAGAATCCGTTAGACATCCTCGATCCTTATTGGCTATTTCAGCTGATTATCAACAATGGGCAGTATTTTACTGCAATCTGTTGCGGTGAATTCAAATGATTGTGCTGACATTCAACAATTGTGAAACAGATCTCACCCGGCTGGTTGGGCCAGTTGACGATAGTGCTGTTCCAGCTGGCGGATCTGGTCGGCCACCTGGGGCTGCACATAGGGGCGCAGCAGGAACAGTACCCGCAAGACGCCCTGATAGAGCAACGGCTTGGTGATGCGGGTGTTGGGGGCCTGGGCAATCTGGAACGGGATCCAGCAGGTGACCACCATCTTGATGGTCTGGCCCAGATCCGGCAGATCCTCGTCGCTGACATTTATGATGCCGCCCTCGCGCAGGCTTCTGAGCAGGGCCACCACGGCGGCGCGCAACTGCTCCTGGGCCTTGAGGTATTTTTGCTGCAGTGGCTCATCGCGGCTGAGGATGTCCGGCAGATTGGCGTAGAAGAAGCGGAACTGCCACATCAGATAGAAGATGGCATCCAGATAGCCCATCAGGTTTTCCAGCTTGATCTCGTCGCTGCGCGCCGGCGTGAAGCTCTCGCTCAGGTGGCGGGCGTACTGGTCGAAGATGGAGTGGATGATGTCTTCTTTATTGCGGAAGTGGTAATAGAGGTTGCCCGGGCTGATGCCCAGATGAGCGGCAATGTGGTTGGTGGTGATGTTGCGCTCACCCTGATCGTTGAACAGCTCGGTGGCGCTGTGAATGATCCTGTCTCTGGTTTTCATCGCTGTTCCCTCTGCCGGGCCCCTGGCCGGTGAAATCGTCAAGGTCGAATCCCCTTGCGGCCCGTGATAAACTTTTCGGCAATTTCAAATTGGCTCACTATACACAGCTTTAACAGGCAGTCACACGTGGCCATCAACGTACGCGAGGCAAACTCCATGATCGTAGTAACTGGCGGTGCTGGCTTTATCGGCAGCAATCTGGTCAAGCAGCTGAACGCTCAAGGACGGACCGATGTGGTGGTCATCGATGACCTGACCGACGGCACCAAGTTCGTCAATCTGGTCGATCTGACCATTGCCGATTACATGGATAAGGATGAGTTCCAGGCGCGGATCGTCTCCGGCGACGAATTTGAAGAGTGGGATGGCGGCATCGAGGTGATCTTCCACGAAGGCGCCTGCTCCGCCACCACAGAGTGGAACGGCAAGTTCATCATGGAGGTCAACTACGAGTACTCCAAGGATCTGTTCCACTACTGCATCGAGCGGGAAATTCCGTTTATCTACGCCTCCTCTGCCGCCACCTATGGCGGGCGCAACGACAACTTCATCGAAGATCCGAAGTTCGAGCAGCCGCTCAACGTCTACGGCTACTCCAAGCAGCTGTTCGACCAGTACGTGCGTCGCTGGATGCCGGAGATCAACTCCCAGGTAGTCGGTCTCAAGTACTTCAACGTCTATGGCCCGCGCGAGCAGCACAAGGGCTCCATGGCCTCGGTTGCCTTCCACCTCAATACTCAGGTGAAGAAGGGCGAGAATCCCAAGCTGTTCGAAGGCTGCGACGGCTTCCCCAACGGCGGCCAGATGCGCGATTTCATCTATGTGGATGACGTCTGCAAGGTGAACCTCTGGTTCTGGCAGAATCCGCAGCACTCCGGCATCTTCAACTGCGGTACCGGCCGGGCCGAACCGTTCCAGAACGTGGCCGAAGCGGTGATCAAGCATCATCAGAAGGGTGCCATCGAGTACATTCCCTTCCCGGATCACCTCAAGGGCCACTATCAGAGCTTCACCCAGGCAGACATGACCAAGCTGCGCGGCGTCGGTTATGACGCCGAGTTCAAAACCGTGGCCGAAGGGGTCGCGGATTATATGGCGTGGCTCAACCGTTAACGGGTGAGTTTTACACAGCCATGTGCAGACAAGCCGGAAGCAGGCCATACCTGCTTCCGGCGCTGTTGTTTGTCACGGTTTTTCTCAGTTTCTACCGGGTAACCACGCAATGAACATATTGATGGCACTCTCCCAGCTCGAAGTGACGGGCGCTGAGGTCTATGCCACCACGGTCGGTAACGAACTGACCCGGCGTGGCCACCAGGTTTTCTACGTATCGGACACCTTGACCAAGCCCACTCTGGGTGAGGTGTTCAAGCTGCGATTCAACAAGCGCAGCATTCTGCGCCGCTTCTGGCACGTCTTCTACCTCATCTATCTGATCAAGAAGCATCATATCCAGCTGGTGCATGCCCACTCCCGCGCCTCCGGTTGGAGCAGCTATGTGGCCTGCAAGCTGACCGGCACCCCCATGATCACCACGGTGCACGGCCGCCAACCGGTGCATGCCTCCCGCAAGGCCTTCCATGCTCTCGGCTTTCGAGCGGTGGCAGTGTGTGAGGATATCGCCCACCAGATCATCGACAATCTGGGGGTGGATCCGGCCATCGTGCAGGTGCTGCGCAATGGCATCGAAACCGACAAGTTCCAGCCTGTGCCTGCCCCGACCAATGCCAGGCCGGTGATCGCCATCGTAGGCCGGCTGAGCGGCCCCAAAGGTGAGCTCTGCTATAGGTTGCTGGATGAGGTGCTGGATCTGGACGCCTGCCAGGTGAAGGTGGTGAGCGGCAGCCAGCTGCCGGCGCGTTTCCAGCGTTTTCAGGAGCGGGTCGATTTCGTTGGCTACGTGGAGGATGTCCCTGCGCTGATAGCGCAATGCGATCTGGTGATCGGGGCCGGTCGGGTGGCGATGGAGGCCCTGCTGTGCGGCCGTCCCGCCTTTGCCATCGGTGAGGCCAAGGCCATCGGGCTGGTGACCGAGCGCAATCTGGATGAAGCGCTGGCCAGCAACTTCGGCGATATCGGCCCCCAGGACCTGGCGATCGATTTTGCCGCACTGAAAGCGCAGATTACCCCGGCCCTGGCCAGTTGCACCGTTTCAGACACAATTCGTCAGCGCATTCAGGCCGAATATGGCTTGGCGGGAGTGGTCTCCGACCTGGAATCCATCTATCAGGATGCGATGGTCGAAACCCTGCGCCGCGAGATGCCGGTCATCATGTACCACCGCTTCATCGAGCATGATAGCGAGAAGGGGGTACACGGCACCTGGATGCCGATCGCCATGTTCGAGAAGCACCTGCGCCTGCTGAAGTGGCTCGGCTATGAGACCCTGACGTTCCGCGATCTGGCGGACAAGGGCTTCATTCACCGGCTGCAGTACGGCAAGAAATACCTGATGATCACCGCCGACGACGGCTATCAGGACAACCTGACTCGCATGCTGCCGCTGCTGGAAAAATATGGTTACAAAGCCGTGGTATACGTGGTCACGGGGGAAGGGTATAACCGCTGGGATGTGGAGCATGCGAGCAACCCGGACACCCGGGTGGACTTGATGAATGGCGAGCAGCTCAAGGCGCTGACGGCCTCCGGTCATGTGGAGATCGGCGGGCATACCCTGACCCACCCCAGGTTGAGCAAGCTTGCACCCGAGCAGCAAGCTCATGAAATCCAAGAGAACAAACGACAACTCGAAGCCCTGCTCGGCCACTCTCTGCTGTCGTTCGCCTACCCTTATGGCGATATGGATGAGAGTGCCAAGGCGCAGGCGATGGTGGCGGGCTACCGTTTTGCGGTTGCCACCAACAGCGGGCCCAGAGCCATGCACCAGGACCCTTTTCGGATCCGCCGCATTGCCATTTTCCCGCGTACCGATGTTTTTGGCCTGTGGCGCAAAATCCGGGGTAACTATGTGTTCAGGAAATCTTGATTGATGCCCAGTAAAAGAAGCATTGAATTGTTAGATAGAATTACCGCTGCCCTGTTTGGGCTGACCATCATCTTTTCTTTTTGTGGCCTGTTTCTGGCCCCTTTCGGCCAGAGTATTCAATCCAATCTGCTGGCCGTGACCGGTATATTCGGTTTGTTGAATTACTTTGTTGGCAAACAACGGGATGTGGGGCTCAAAGATCGTCGCATTCTCTGGGGGCTGCTGGTCTATGCTGCCATGATCTTCGTCAACCGGTTGATCCACGGTGATCAATACGGAGTCATGCGCGGGCTGTTCTATGTCCTCATCTTTGCGCTGATGATGCCGCGCAAGCCGATTCTGTTGATGCTGGGTTATCTGGCCATCGTGCTGGGCGGGATGGGATTGGGTATCCTCAGCATCTGGCAATACCAACACGGCATTGCCAGGGTGGAAGGTTTTACCAATGCCATTCTCTTTTCGCAGGCCGCGCTGACCTTAGTCATTCTCAACTGGTTCGTCTTTCAGCAGGAACGGCTGCCTGGATGGTTGAGGGGGTGGGGGCTGGTTGGTTTGATGGCAGCCCTGTTTGCACTTTATCTCTCCCAGAGCCGGGGGGTCTGGCTCGCCTTCGGGGTCATTCTTGCCTACGTCATCTGCTACAAAGCCTACTTCAAGCCGTGGAAATATGTTGCGGTAGCCATGCTTTGCGTGGCTTCAATTGGAGTTATTTATCATACCAATCAGCTGGTACAGAGCAGGGTTCACTCTGCCGTGTCGGATCTCAAGTTGGTAGAGGAAGGCTCATATGATTCATCTTGGGGCTTGCGCGTTGTGGCATGGCAGAGCGCTTGGCTAGGATTTTTGGATGCACCCTTGGCCGGGGTGGGGACAAATGGGTTTGATGCACTGAAGCGAAGCCAGGCTGAGAGCGGGGTGCTATCTCCATCGATTCTTAGCCCAGAGCTGGCCCATGCCCATAACCAATATATGCAGAATCTGGTGATCCGCGGCAGCATAGGATTTATTGCACTGGTGATCTTTCTTGGTCTGCCGCTCTATCTGGCGGCGAACAATATAAGCAGGATTTCGGCGGGTGTGCTGGTTCCCCTCGCATTTGCCATTAACTCCCTAAGCGATGTGCCGTTTGAGCATCAAGGGGTGCTCTATCTGTACACGCTCAGCCTGGTTTTCATCTGGTTTGCCCATGAGTCTAAAAAGGATACCTGTACGTCATGATTCCGGTTTTGGTCATCAGTTTGGCTCGCAGCGTTGAGCGACGGGCGATGGTTGTTCAGCAGATGGCGCATCTGGGCATAGATTTCGAGTTTGTTGATGCTACCGACGGGAAGGCGCTGAGCAGTGCCGAGCTGGCCAAGGTGGATCTGGAGCTGGCCAAAGAAGTATGTGGCCATGAACTGAGTTTTGGCGAGATTGGCTGCGCCATGAGCCATATCCGAGTTTATGAGCGCATCGTCGCCGAGGGTATTGAGCGCTGCGTGGTGCTTGAGGATGACATCTACCTGCACATGCACAGCAAGGCGATCATCGAGACGATAGTACACTCCTGCCAGTCCGAGATCGTCTTCCTGCATCATGGCAAAGCCAAGCGCTGGCCATTCCTGTCATCCCTGCCCGGTGGCTACCGGCTTGCCAGATACCTGACGCCCAGCCGCTCCTCCAAGCGAGGGGTACTCTCTACCGCTGGGTATGTGCTGACCCTGGCCGGGGCGAAAAAATTATTGCAGTGCGCCTATCCGCTGCGGATGCCCTCCGACTATCTGACCGGCCGCTTGCAGCTCAATGGCCTGTCTGCCTCCGGGGTGGAACCCTGCTGTCTGGATGTAGATCTGTTCACCACCACCATCGATGACAGAGCCTACGGCCACTATCTGAAATAGCACTGGGCGTGCCGGCAGCGGCTGTTGGTTGGCAGCCCTGTCAGCCTTGCCGACGCTGCCGGTCATACATGCTGGATAACCCATGAATCTCAAGACGTTGCTTACCCACTCCATTGCCAGATGGCTGATCGGCAGAGCGCCTGACGCCGCCCCATGCCCCGCCGGGGCGAAGGTGAAGCGGGTACTGGTGGTCGGTTATGACGCCATCGGTGATTTCATTCTCACCCTGCCCGCCATGGCCCGGCTCAGGGAGATCTACCCCGCCGCGCGCCTCGAGCTGGTGTGCAGCCAGCGCAACCAGCTGCTGGCGGCGTCGGTCGTCGGGATCGATGAGTGTCACGTGATCACCCTGAACGACACCCTGTGGCCGGCGAGCATGTGGTGCAAGCTGCGTGAACTCAGGCAACGGCAGTATGACCTGGTGATCAATCTGTTTGACGAGCCCGACGATATCGCCATGGCCAAGTTGCTGTTGCTGGCCAACGGGCGCTTGCAGTCGCTGCCCCTGCGCTTCAAGAGCGACGGGCAGCAGAAGTTGCTGCCGCTGTTCAACCAGAAGGCGACCATAGTGTCATCACGCCCAGTCCGGGATCACTTCGTCTATCGCATGCTCAGCGTGGCAGGTGATGCGGCTGGCGTGCCGGCCACAGTACCGTCACCCTGCAATGAGCAGCTCGATACCAGCGCGTATGGCCGCTATCTGCTGGTCAACCTGACGGGCAGCCAGGTTGGCAACTCGATGACGGAGGCGCAGATCGACGAGATCCTGGCCCAGTTGCCGACCTATCAGGGGATCTCCTACCTGGTATTCTCCAGGCAGCCCGTGGCGTGCCCGAGGCAGGACATGAGAGTGCTGTTTCCCGACACCATTCTCGATGCCGCCAAGATTATCAAGGATGCGCAAGGGGTCATCTCGACCGATACCTCCATCATCCATATCTCCTCTTCCTTCGGGGTGCCCACCCTGGTGTTGATGAACAACGAGCGCTGGCGCGATGCGTTCATTCCGCTGGCGGGTCGCAATATCATCCTGCGCTCGACCACGGACAATCTGGCGGCCCTGTCACCGGCGGAGATCAGCCGCCAGGTCGATGCCCTGATGGCGCTCTAGTCGCGTCAGCCTGTTATCATCCTTTTTCCAACTCAACGGCCCTTCTGGTGGATTCATGTCATTAATCAACGATCTGCAACTCCAGCGTGACATTCTTCGCCGCAAGCTGGGGCAGCTGCTGTTCGATCGCAAGCGGCCGGCCCCGCTGCATGAGCGCAAGGGGAAAATAGTGTTGCTGCGCTGGGATGCCAAGCTTGGCGATGCGATCGTCTCGTCCTGGGTGGCCCGCGAAATCAAGCGCGCCAGCCCGGAGCGGGAAGTGTGGATCGTCACGACTGCTGCCATGGCTCCCCTGTTTCGCGATCATTTCGGCATGGACAAGGTGATAGAGGTGCCCAAGCGGCCGGGTTATGGCCAGCTCAAGCGGCTGGCACACTCGCTGGGGGAGGTGGAGTGTCTGGTGCACTTTGGCAAGATGCTAAAAATGAAGGACATCTACTTCATCAGTCAGGTGAGGGCGGATTGGGTTGCCGGCATGGACGACGCCCTGCAGGCGGTCAACCTCAAGCTGGGCAAGGCTTCCAGCGGCATGCACTTCTCCGACAAGTTCGCCCTGCTGTTGCAGCGGCTCGGCGTGAGTAATCCGGACCAGCAATACATAGTCCCGACCATGAGCCCGCCCGATGCGCTGGCCAGCTGGTGGCCGGCAGAGCCGGTCCTCTGTTTCAACCCGTACGGCAGCGGCAGCTCTCGCCGCCTGCGGCCCGAGCTTATCAGCCAGATGCTTGAGCAGATGCTGGCGGCGGGCTCTTGCGCCATCTGCCTGCTCTATCCGCCGGGTATGGAGGAGGAGGTGACCGGGATCCGGGCCGGCTTGAGCCGACCGGAGCGCCTGCTGCTGTCACCGGATGCGCCCTCGCTGGCCGGGCTGTTCGCCCAGCTGCGCCAGTGTCAGGGGCTGATCTCGGTGGACACGGCGACGGTGCACATCGCCGCCGGGCTGCACAAGCCCATTCTTGGCCTCTACAACCCGGACATAGGGGGCGGCAACGAGAACTTCCTGGAGTGGCACCCCAACTCCCCGTCAGCCACCGTGCTGTTCTCGACCAATACCCGGGAGCAGGATATCAACTCCCTCGACCTGGCCGAGTTCGAGCGTACCTTCAGGGCGTGGCTGCTTGCCAACCAGGCAGCGCTGTCAGCCGTTCAATCACCAGCTCGGGCGTGATGGCGCGCAGCAGGGCTTCGTCGATGAAGTCCTTTTCCGCGTTTTGCGGCAGCTGGAAATCGGGTCCCTTGGCATCGAACACATCGATGGCCTGATAACGGGGATGGTTGACCGGGTTGGCGATGATCTTGTCGCCACCCGGGGCCACTATGGTCAGCAGGGGCAGGTCGATGGCCTGCGCCATGTGGCGGGGGCCGGTGTCATTGCCGACAAACAGCCGGCAGTGGGCGAATAGCCCCACCAATTCCCGTACCGAGCGGGTCTTGATGTGGTCGAAGACGCTGGCTTGCAGGGCGGCGGGCAGCAGCGGTTTCAGGCCGCGGTTGTACTCCTCTTCCCCCGGCCCGCAGTAGATCAGGATCTGGGCGTCGTGCTGCTCGATCAGCCACTGGGCGACCTTGGCAAAGCAGTCGATGGGCCAGCGCTTGTAGTGCCCGAGCGAGTTGACGCCCATGGCGATCAGCGGGCGGCTCAGGTCGACGCCGGCGGCCAGCAGGGCATCCTTTCCTTGTTGTTTCTCTTCTTCACTGAGCCAGAGGTAGTAGTTGCGATCCTCGCTGGCCAGCTTGAGCGGCTTGAGCAGCGAGAAGCGATCGTCAACCAGGGTGCTGTTGCCCTGGAATTCGGTGTCCTTGCGAAAACGCACGATGCGGTTGTGGCCGAGCCGCCAGGGGAAGGAGTCAAACCCGATGCGCAGGCGGGCGCCGGAGAAGAGGCAGCTGAGCAGGCCGATCATCTGGCCCTGGCTGTTGACCACCACATCGTAGCGCTCGCGGCGAATGGCCAGCAGCAGATCCTTCATGTAGCGCCACTGGTTGCGCCTGGCCTTCTCGATGATGATGAGCCGATCGATATTGGGATTGCCCTGCGCCATACCCGCGCAATAATCCATGACCAGATAGTGAACCTCGCCGCTTGGGTCATTCTGCTTGAGGTTGTTGCACAGCGCGGTGGAGATCAGCACATCCCCTATCTGTTTGGTTTGAACTACAAGGTATTTCATAAGGCAGGCCTCAACAGAGGTCATGGTTGATCGTCAGCGTGACAGCATACCGCACAAGTGAGTCAGATGCTGTCGGTGCAACGTGAAAATCCGATCTGGCGCAGGCCGCCAACCGGGCGCGTCGTCAAATGAAAGAAGCCCGTCGTTGACGGGCTTCTTGTATCGATTACTCGATGTTCTGAATTTGCTCGCGCATCTGCTCGATGAGCACCTTCAACTCGACGGCGGACTGGGTCACTTCGGCGTTGATCGACTTGGAACCGAGGGTGTTCGACTCGCGGTTGAACTCCTGCATCATGAAGTCGAGACGACGGCCACAGGCGCCACCCTTCTTCATGATCTTGTTGGTTTCGCTGATGTGCATCTCCAGACGATCCAGCTCTTCGGCTACGTCGATCTTCTGGGCCAGCAGCACGATCTCCTGCTCGATGCGGGCCGGATCCAGCTCCACCTTGGCTTCGGCCAGCCGGTCGGTGAGCTTCTGGCGCTGCCACTCGATAATCTGCGGCAGGTGCACGCGCACCTTCTTCACTTCTACCTGAATGCCCGCCAGACGCTGTTCGATCAGGGCCTTGAGGTTGGCCCCTTCGCTGGCGCGGGAAGCGAGGAAATCTTCCATGGTCAGGTCAAACCCGCCGAGCAGCTCGGTGGCGACCGCATCCATGTCCTGCTCGGCGGCAGCCATCACGCCCGGCCAGCGCAGCACGTCGACCGGGTTGAGTTGGCCCTGGCCCGCCTCTTTCATCACCCAGTTGGCGCTGTCGATGATCAGCTTGGCCAGCTCTTCATTGATGTGTAGCTGGCTGGCAGCGGCTTGGGCGGCCTCAAAGCGCAGGTTGCACTCCACCTTGCCGCGCTGCAGCTTGGCGCGGAAGCGCTCACGCAGAACCGGCTCCAGGCTGCGCAGTTGTTCCGGCAGGCGAATGTAGGTCTCCAGATAGCGCTGGTTGACCGAACGAATTTCCCAAACGGCTGTGCCCCAGTCGCCCTTGAGTTCCTTGCGGGCGTAGGCGGTCATGCTGTGAATCATTGATTGTTCCGGGCTTGATGAAGTGTGGGGCCAGTATACTCAGCCAGCCCTGCTCCGTCAGCCGACAGCGTGGTTTTAGCGGCTGATATTTGGGCTGGGATCACTTATACTCCTGCGCCAATTCAGCCAGCCCAGAGGTCCGTCCCATGTCACGTCCCAGCGATCGCACTGCCGCGCAGCTTCGTCCGGTCACCATTACCCGCCACTTCACCAAGCATGCTGAAGGGTCCGTGCTGGTGGAATTCGGCAACACCCGCGTGCTCTGCACCGCCAGCGTCGACACCAGCGTGCCGCGCTTCCTGAAAGGGAAGAATCAGGGCTGGGTCACTGCCGAATACGGCATGCTGCCGCGCTCCACCCACTCCCGGATGAACCGCGAAGCGGCCTCCGGCAAGCAGAGTGGCCGCACCCTGGAGATCTCCCGGCTGATCGCCCGCTCCCTGCGCGCGGCGGTAGACCTGACCGCGCTGGGCGAGCACTCCATCACAGTTGACTGCGACGTGCTGCAGGCCGATGGCGGCACCCGTACCGCCGCCATCACAGGTGCCTGCGTGGCGCTGGTGGATGCGCTGAACTGGATGGTCGAGAAGGGCATGCTCAAGCAGAGCCCGCTCAAACAGATGATCGCCGCCGTCTCCGTCGGTATGTATGAAGGGGAAGCCATCTGCGATCTGGAGTACATCGAAGACTCCGCCGCCGAGACCGACATGAACGTGGTGATGACCGAGGATGGTCGCATCATCGAGGTGCAGGGCACCGCGGAGGCCGAGCCCTTCACCCATGAAGAGCTGCTGGAGATGCTGGCGCTCGCCAAGGGCGGCATCGCCGACATCATTGCGCTGCAGAAGCAGTCGCTTTCATAATTTTAAAAACGCGGCATTGACCGCGTTTTTTTATACCCCACGAAAGTAAACGACAAGCCAAGCAAGGAGCCAGAATGAAAGCCTACCAGCGTCAATTTATCGAGTTCGCCCTGGAGAAGCAGGTCCTCAAATTCGGTGAATTTACCCTGAAATCCGGTCGTAAAAGCCCCTACTTCTTCAACGCCGGCCTGTTCAACAGCGGCCGCGATCTGGCCCGTCTCGGCCGCTTCTATGCCGCCGCCCTGATGGATGCCGGCATCGCGTTCGACGTGTTGTTTGGCCCGGCCTACAAGGGGATCCCCATCGCTTCCGCCACCGCGGTGCAGCTGGTGGAGCAGTACGACGTGGACGTGCCCTGGTGCTTCAACCGGAAGGAGGCCAAGGATCACGGCGAGGGCGGCAATCTGGTGGGCAGCCCGCTCAAGGGGCGCATCATGCTGGTGGACGACGTCATCACTGCCGGTACCGCCATCCGCGAATCCATGGATCTGATCCAGGCCAACGGTGCCTCCCTGGCTGGCGTACTGATCGCGCTGGACCGTCAGGAGAAGGGCAAGGGCGAGCTCTCCGCTATTCAGGAAGTGGAGCGTGACTACGGCGCCCACATCATCGCCATCATTCAGATGAGCGACCTGATTGCCTATCTGGAAGAGAAGCAGGCCGAGCAGCCGGAGCTGGCAGCGCAACTGGCCGCCATGAAGGCTTACCGCGCCCAGTACGGTATCTGAGTCGCAGTTCACACCGCGCAATAGTTGAAGGCGGCGCCCGTTGGCTCTCTGGTAGCAAACGGGCGCCGTTTTTTTCATCCGCAAAAAGTGGATCATGTGGCTTGAGCTTACCCTTACAGTAAAGGTTAGGGTTTGTTGGTCGGCGCTCATTCTGGCCGACTGGTTCCGGGGAGGAACAACATGACCACTCATCTTCAATCACCCATTCATCTGCAGTTGCCGCTCAGCGGCATGAGCTGCGCCAACTGCGCCGGCCGCATCACGACCGCCCTCAACAAGCTGGAAGGGGTCGAGGCGACCGTCAACTTCGCACTGGAGCAAGCCACCATCGACCTTGCCAGCCCAGATCATTTGCCGGCGGTGCTGGAGAGCATCAAGGCGCAGGGTTACGACTACGGCAGTGAGACCATACTGTTTCAGATCACCGGCATGACCTGTGCCGGTTGCTCGGCCCGCCTGAACAAGATGCTGGCGGCGCTGCCCGGCGTCATCTCTGCCGACGTCAACTTCTCCATCGAGCAGGCCCGTATCGTGCTGGTACCCGGGATGCAGACGCCCGCTGGCCTGCGCGAGCAGATCGAAGCGCTCGGCTTTGGCGCCCAACTGGCGCAGGGCTCAGCCAGCGGCCGCCGCCAGCAGTTGCTGGAGCGGGAAGCGCAGGAGGCCGCCAGCGCCCGTCAGGCGCAAACCCGGGTCATCGTCTCGGCCCTGCTGACCCTGCCGCTGCTGGCGGGCATGCTGGCCATGGCCGGTCTGCTGCCCTGGCATCTGCCCGCCTGGCTGGAGCTGGTGCTCGCCACCCCGGTGCAGTTCTGGATCGGCGCCCGTTTCTATCGCGGTGCCTGGCTCGCCATCAAGAACCGCTCCGCCAACATGGATGTGCTGGTGGCGACCGGTACCAGTGCGGCCTACTTCTACAGCCTCTATCTGCTGCTCAACCTGGGGATGGCCGCCAGCGGCCAGCTCTATTTCGAGGCAAGCGCCATCATCATTACCCTGATTTCCCTCGGCAAGTTGCTGGAAGCCAGGGCCAGACGCAGTACCCAGTCCGCCATTCGCGAACTGATGGCGCTGCGGCCGGAAACGGCCACCGTCTGGCGTGGCGAGAGCTGGCAGAGCGTCGCCATCGACGAGGTGCTGCGCGGCGATCGGCTGCGGGTGCTGGTGGGTGAGCGGGTGCCGGTGGATGGCAGAATCGTGAGCGGCGCCAGCGAGCTGGATGAGTCGATCCTCACCGGCGAGAGCCTGCCGGTGCCCCGTGGCGAGGGTGACAAGGTGCTGGGCGGTGCCATCAACCGCTCCGGCGTGCTGGAGATCGAAGCTACTACGGTGGGAGAGGATTCCAGCCTCAGCAAGATCATCGCACTGGTGGAGAACGCCCAGATGGGCAAGGCGCCGCTGCAACAGCTGGTGGACAAGGTCTCCGCCGTGTTCGTGCCGGTGGTGATGGCCATTGCCCTGTTCACCCTGCTGGTGTGGTACGCCATCAGCAACGACTTCGGTCAGGCGCTGCTGGCGGCGGTGGCCGTGCTGGTGATTGCCTGTCCCTGTGCGCTGGGGCTGGCGACGCCGGCGGCCATCGTCACCGGTACCGGGGTGGCGGCGCGCCACGGCATTCTGATCAAGGATGTCGATACCCTGCAAAAGGCCCATGCCATCAAGGCGCTGATCTTCGACAAGACCGGCACCCTGACCCAGGGCCGGCCGGTACTGGCCAGCTGGAGCGGCAACGACGAGCAACTGCGTCTCGCCGCCGCTCTGCAGCAGGCGAGCGAACACCCGCTGGCGCTGGCCATGCGCGAGGCAGTCGGCAAGGAGGCTACGCTGCCCCAGCCGGAGGCGGTGGAGGTGCGGGTCGGGGCCGGTATTGTCGGTCAGGTCGCCGGTCACATGGTCGCCATCGGCAATGGCTCTTTGCTGGTTCAGCTCGGCATTGAGGTACCACAACAGGATGAACAAGCCGCCGACGGCGCGACCCGGGTCTGGGTGGCCATCGACGGGGTGGTGGCCGGCATAGCCGCACTGGCCGATACCCTGCGCCCCGAGAGCCCGGATGCCATCGCCACCCTGCGCCAGCGCGGCATCGCCAGCTGGCTGGTGAGCGGTGATGCGCCGGCGCCGGTGGCCCATATTGCCGCCAAGCTGGGGCTGGACGGGGCCTTCGACTCGGTGCTGCCGGCCGGCAAGGTGGAGAAAGTGGAGGCGCTGCGGGCGCAAACTCGCGGGCTGGTGGCCATGGTGGGGGACGGGGTGAACGATGCCCCGGCGCTGGCGGCGGCGGATGTCGGCATCGCCATGGGCTCCGGCTCGGACGTGGCGATGGAGACCGCCTCCATCACCCTGATGCGGTCTGACCCGCGGCTGGTGGCCGATGCCATCGACATCTCGGCAGCCACCTGGCGCACCATCCAGCAGAACCTGTTCTGGGCCTTCGTGTTCAACATCATCGGCATTCCGCTGGCGGCGCTGGGTTATCTCAGCCCCGAGTTGGCGGGGGCGGCCATGGCCCTGAGCAGCATCACCGTTTTGAGCAATTCCCTGTTATTGAAACGCTGGCAGCCGCGGGCACTTGCCCAGGTCAGCCACAATGTCAGCACAGAATCGAACCGTTAAGGAGTCATCCATGAACATCAGCAAGGTAGCCAAGGCGACGGGACTGACCGCCAAGACCATTCGCTACTACGAGAGCATCGGCCTCATCTCGGCGCCGGTCCGCAGCGACAACGGCTACCGCAGTTACACCGAGGGGGCGCTGCGCGAGCTGCGCTTCGTCAAGCGGGCGCGGGAGACCGGCTTCAATCTGGAGGAGTGCCAGGAGCTGCTGGCGCTCTATCGGGACGAGCACAGAACCAGCGCTCAGGTAAAGAAGCTGGCACAGGAGAAGATCGTCGATCTGCGCGCCCGCATCGCCGGCTTGCAGGCCATGCTCAGCTCCCTCGAGGGGCTGGTCGGCTGCTGCCACGGGGATGAAAACCCCGAGTGCCCGATCCTCGACGAGCTGGAGCGCGGCTGAGCCGCCTCTGCCGGCAGGCTGAGGCCTGGCATCATCGACTGACTAACCGCTTAATAACGGACGGTTTATTGTTGGCTCCGAAGGGGTAGTGGTAGACTGTGCGGCTCTTGTACAGGGAGTACGCAGTTGACCCAGAGTGTGACACGTCAGGTGAAGCAGGCCATCATGGCCCAGCTCTATACCCACGCCTCATTCAGCCTGCCTTGCCTGGGTCTGCTGGCGCTTGGCTGGAGCCTGCTGTTCCACGACTACCTGCCCGCCGCCGAGGCGCTCGGCTGGCTGGCCGGGGTGTTGCTGCTGCTGATCTGCCGAGGCTGGCACCTGCGCTGGCGTCAGCCCAGGCTGGCGCAGATCCCGCTGCCGGTGCTGGAGCGTGAGCTCTTCATCGGGGTGACCATCACCTCCATCATTTGGGCGCTGGGTGTGCTGCTCTACATGGACAAGCTGCCCGACACCTATCGTGCCGCCATGATGATGCTCTCCAGCCTCATCCTCACCGGCAGCGCCATCATGCTGTTCGGCAGCCGCCGCTCGCTTTACGGCGCCGTCTTGCCGCTCGGGCTGGCCATGCTGTTCGAGCTGGGGGCGGGCAACGAGCAGGAGCGGATCGTCTCCTGCATGCTGGCGGGCTACCTGTTCGTCTTCCTGCCGACCCTGCTGCGCCGCCTGCGGCGGGATAAGGTGGCCTCGCTTTATCACCGTTTCTCCAACGCCGATCTGGTGGCCGAGCTGAAGGCGGTCTCCGAGCACCTCAAGCTTACCTCCCGCTTGGACGGGCTGACCGGCATCGCCAACCGGGCCCACCTCGACTACTGCCTCGAGCGCGCCTGGCGTCGCTGTCACCGGGCCCGGGCGCCGCTGTCGCTGGTGCTGGTGGATGTGGACTACTTCAAGCAATTCAACGACCTCTATGGCCATCAGCTGGGGGACGAGTGTCTGCAGCAGGTGGCGGGTCTGCTGGCCGAGGTGCAGCGGCGCGAGGACGATCTCGCCGCCCGTTACGGCGGGGAGGAGTTCGCCCTGCTGCTGCCCTGTACCAGCATGCAGGGGGCGCTGCAGATCGCCGAGAACGTGCGGGTGGCGCTGAAGGATTTGAGCATTCCCCATCAGAAATCCCTGGTCTCCGGCCGGGTCAGTTGCAGCTTCGGGGTGGCGACCCTGGTGCCGGATCAGAGCCTCTCCATCAGCGAACTGATTCAAAAAGCGGATGCGGCCCTCTACCAGGCCAAGCATAATGGGCGGGATCGTATCGAAGTAGCCTTGATGGGTAAGGTTGCCTGAGTTTCACAAGACAGATTAAAGAGGTCGTCTATGCAATGTCATCGTATCGAAGAGCTGCTGGAGTTGTTGCAGCCTGCCTGGATCAAGGAACAGGATCTCAGCCTGGTGCAGTTTGTTGCCAAACTGGCCAAGGAAGCGGGATTTGAAGGTCCTCTGTCCGAGCTGACCGACGACATGCTGATCTATCACCTCAAGATGCGGGAATCCGACAAGCAGGCGATGATCCCCGGCCTGGCCAAGGACCACGTGCCCGACTTCAAGGAAGCCCTGCTCAAGGCCCGCGGTATCAAGTAAAGATTGCTCCAGCTGGAGCCTTTATTGGTGTTCAAAAGAATCTCTCAAAAAGGCGTTTCGTCAACTGGCGATACGTCTTTTTTGTTGCTTGAAATTGCGACGCCACTCGAACATTAGATACATTTTACCCACACAATTAGCAGGCTGTTTAAGATATAATCCGCTCCATAACAATTAATGAGTGGAGCGAAGTGTTGCAATGGCCGACCAGGACAAGATCGATATCAAGGATGTCACCGGCGATGTAACGGGGACATACAACCCCAATACCTTCAAAGCGAGCGATGACAGGTTCAATCCCGGCAACCGCATCTACGTGAGGGCCCAGACCGGCTACTGGCAGCGGGTGCGCAAGGCCATGGGCTGGTTCTTCGTGGTGCTCTTCGTCGCCATTCCCTGGTTGCGCTATGACGGTCGCCAGGCCGTGCTGTTCGATATCGGTCACCAGCAGTTCCACATCTTCGGTGCCACCATCTGGCCGCAGGACCTGACCCTGCTGGCCTGGATCTTCATGATTGCCGCCTTCGGGCTCTTCTTCGTGACCACCTTCCTCGGTCGGGTCTGGTGTGGCTATCTCTGCCCGCAGACGGTGTGGACCTTCATGTTCATCTGGTTCGAAGAGAAGCTGGAAGGGGCGGCCAACAAGCGCCGCAAGCTGGACGCCTCGCCCTGGAACGCCGAGAAGCTGGCCCGCAAGGGGGCCAAGCATCTGGCCTGGATCCTGCTGTCGCTGGGTACCGGCCTCACCTTCGTCGCCTACTTCCAGGATGTGTTCCAGCTGGTGCCGGACTTCTTCACCCTGCAGGCCAGTGGCTGGGTCATCTTCTGGGTGGTGCTGTTCGCCGCCTGTACCTACGGCAACGCCGGCTGGATGCGCGCCATCATGTGCATTCACATGTGCCCGTATGCTCGCTTCCAGTCCGCCATGTTCGACAAGGACACCTTCATCGTCGGCTATGACGCCAAGCGCGGTGAGACCCGTGGTGCCCGTGCCCGCAAGGCCGATCCCAAGGCGCTGGGGCTGGGGGACTGCATCGACTGCGACCTCTGCGTGCAGGTCTGCCCGACCGGCATCGACATCCGCGACGGCCTGCAATACGAGTGCATCAACTGCGGTGCCTGCGTCGATGCCTGCGATCAGACCATGGAGCGGATGGGCTATCCGAAGGGGCTCATCAGCTACACTACCGAGCACAAGCTGGCCAACGACTCCACCCACGTGGCGCGGCCCAAGCTGATTGGCTATGGCCTGGTGATGGCGGTGATGCTGGGGGTGTTCGTCTACAACGCCATGTCCATCATGCCGATGGGGCTCGATATCCTGCGGGATCGCAACCAGCTGTTCCGCGAGAACAGCGAGGGGCTCATCGAGAACACCTACACCCTCAAGATCCTCAACAAGACCCTGCATCCCCAGACCTATCAGCTGGATGTGGAGGGGCTGCCGGAGCACGAATGGTTCGGCCCGCGCGAGGTGACCTTGAAGGCGGGCGAGATCTTCACCCTGCCGGTGAGCGTAGCGGTCGACCCCTTCAATCTGAAGAAGCCGACCCTGGACATCCGCTTCGTGCTGAAACGCGAAGGGGCGGCCGCAGACGACAGCAAGGGGATCCTGCGCCAGCCCAGCAAGTTCATCAGCCGGCTGTGACCGTCGCCACCATGGCCGGTTTTAGCCGGTCATCGGGCGCGGCAATGATAAGCAGTAGTGATAGAATGGGGCGCAACGGCGCCCCTTTCTCATGGTGGATGACATGCGTTTCAACTATTCCGACCTCAATCCCGATCTCATCATGGATGCGCTGGACCTCAGCGGCCTGCGTATCGACTCCGGTCTCATCGAACTCAACAGCTACGAAAACCGGGTCTACCAGTTTCAGGATGAAGATCGTCGCCGCTACGTGGTGAAGTTCTACCGTCCCGGTCGCTGGAGCCGGGCACAGATCCTCGAAGAGCACGACTTCGCCGCCCGCCTCAATGAGGCGGAGATCCCGGTTGCCGCTCCCATCGCCTTTGCCGGTGAGACCCTGCTGGAGCATCAGGGCTACCCCTTCGCCATCTGGCAGAGCGTGGGGGGCCGCCAGTTCGAGGTGGACAACCTCGACCAGCTGGAGTGGGTGGGGCGCTACCTTGGCCGCATCCACCAGATAGGTGCCAGCCGTCCCTTCCACCACAGAGTCCGGCTCGATGTGGAGAGCATGCTGCACGAACCGCGTCAGCTGCTGGCGTCCGGCGAGTGGCTGCCGAGCGGGCTGGCCAAGTCCTTCTTCGGGGTACTGGACGAGCTGATCAAGCATGTCAGTGACGCCATGACCCTGGACGTGGCCCAGATCTCCCTGCATGGCGACTGCCACCCGGGCAACATCCTCTGGCGCGACGGCCCCATGTTCGTCGATCTCGATGACTGTCGCAGCGGCCCCGCCATCCAGGATCTCTGGATGATGCTGAGCGGCGAGCGGCACGAGCAGCTGATCCAGCTCGATACCCTGTTGGCGGGCTATGAAGAATTCATGGAGTTCGACCCGCGCGAACTGGCGCTGATCGAGCCGCTGCGGGCCATGCGCATCGTTCACTACATGGCCTGGCTGGCCCGGCGCTGGGAAGACCCCGCCTTCCCGCGCCACTTCCCCTGGTTCAACACCGATCACTACTGGCGCCAGCAGATCGCGACCCTGCACGACCAGCTGGAAGCGCTCAAGGCACCGCCCCTGACGCTGACGCCTGGCTGGTGATGAGGGAAAGAGAGCGGGCGGCAGACGGGACTCGCGCACCCAGCTTGACCATTGACTGCGCAGTGGTGACGCAATAGGCTTGGCACTGCTTCGGTTCGCCGGGCGTGCCTCACAGTGATCCCTTAACAGGAAACGTCATGAAAAAAGTACTATTTTTCCTTGCTGCCATGCTGATGATCCCCATGGTTCACGCCGCCCCCGAATTCAAGGAAGGCGTCAACTACGATGTGGTCAAACAGACCGGTAGCGCCCAACCGGAAGTGCTGGAGTTCTTCTCCTACTACTGCCCCCACTGCGCCAAGTTCGAGCCGATTGCCGAGGATCTGAAGAAGAACCTGCCGGAAGGCGTGCCGATGAAGAAAAACCCGGTGGCCTTCCTGGGCCGCGAGATGGGTCCGGAGATGCAGCGTGCCTACGCCGTTGCCAGCCTGCTGAACGTTGAAGGCAAGCTGACCCCGGCCATCTTTGACAAGATCCACACCCAGCGTCAGTACCCGCAGAGCCGTACCGACGTGAAGCAGATCTTCGTGGACAACGGCGTGCCGGCCGAGGAGTTCGACGGTGCCGTCGACAGCTTCGCCGTCTCCGGCATGGTCTCCCAGTTTGACCGTAACACCGAGAGCTACAATATCCGCGGTGTGCCGGCCTTCCTGGTCAACGGCAAGTACATGGTGAAGATCGAATCCATTACTTCCCAGGAACAGTTCAACCAGCTGGTGAAATTCCTGCTGGCCAAGAAAGACTGATCCCGCCAGACCCGATGAAAAAAGCCCGCCGGTGCAAACCGGCGGGCTTTTTGTTTGCCTCAGATTGGCCGAAGTCAGACCCCGACGTGGAACGCCTGCTTGAGGTTGCGGATGAAGTCCGCATCCCGGCACAGGGTCTTGCCGGGGCTGTCGGAGATCTTGGCGACCGGGCCGCCGTTGCACTCCATCAGCTTGAAGACGATGTTCATCGGGCTGACGCCGGGCAGATCGCAGGTGAGCTTGGTGCCGATGCCGAAGCTGGTGTTGATGCGACCACGGAAGTGGCGGAACAACTCGACCGCCTTGTCGAGGTTGAGGCCATCGGAGAACACCAGCGTCTTCTCGGTGGGATCGATGCCGAGCCGCTGATAGTGGCTGATGGCCTTCTCGCCCCACACCACGGGATCGCCGGAGTCGTGGCGCAAGCCCTGGTAGCGGCTGGCCAGCTCGAAGTCGAAGTCGCGCAGGAAGGCATCCATGGTGATGCAGTCGGTGAGCGCGATGCCGAGGTGATTGGTGAACTCATCCAGCCAGCTGGTGAGGGCGGCCCGCTGGCTGTGCTCGAGCGGGAAGCCGAGCTGCTGGTGGGCCTGGAACCACTCGTGGGCCTGGGTGCCCACTGCCGGCAGGCCGTATTTCTGGGCCAGCAGGTAGTTGCTGGTGCCGCGAAACGCCGGCAGCCGCTCCTTGAGACGACCCACCACCGCATCCTGCACCGCGAGGGAGAAACGGCGCCGGGTACCGAAGTCGATGAGGTTGAATTCGTTCATCTCTTCCCGGCTCAGCTCCCGCTCCAGCTTGTCGATCTTCTGATCGAGCCGCTCCAGCGCCTGAGTGACACCGAACTGGGGATAGCGGAAGCGGTTGCGCATCTCGCTGATGATGGCGAGCACCGGGATCTCCCACAGGATCACGTCCTGCCAGGGGCCCTCGACCCGCACGTTGATGCGGCCGTCCTGCTCGAACACCTTGAGCAGGGAGGCATCCAGCGGCTTGCGGCGCAGGTGGTCGAGGTAATCGGCGGTAAAGAAGGGGCGCTCGGCCAGGAAGTTGAGCTCGGGCCTGGTCAGCCGCAGCGAGCCGGCGAGGTGCAGCTGCTCCTCGATCTGGCCCATCATGGGCAGCAGATCCTCTTCGTTGCGGCTGTGGAACTCGGCCACCACCTCGGCATCCGGATAGCGATGGAACACCGCCTGCTGCATGTGCAGCTTGTAAGCATCTGTATCGAGCAGGCTGTTGAGTATGGGTGGCATATCAGACTCCCCGCAGGCGGGTGAACGCAAGAGCGCTCCCCTGCCGCTTTTGTAGATTGCAGACGCCGGTATCGGGCAGGCTGATGAGAATGAGGGGCATATCAGGCGTCCAGCAGGCGTTGTACATCGATCAGGCTCTGGGCGAGTTCGGCGCCGGCCTCGATCATCTGGGTGTGGGCGCTGGCAACTGTCTCGGGGGCGATACCACGACAGGCATCGAGATGGACGATCACCCGGAAGCCGGCGCGGCGCAGCTGTAGCACGCTGGTCTTGACGCAGTAGTCGGTGGCAAGGCCGCCGGCCAGCACGGTAGTGACGCCGCGGGCGTGCAGAAACTCGATGAGTCCGGTGCTGCGGCGCTCGGCCAGATCGTGGAAGCAGGTGCCGTAGGGGTGCAGATCCGGCTCGACCCCCTTCCAGACGAAGAAGTCGTAATCGACCGGGGCTGGCAGGCCGTCGAGCAGTTCGAAACCGCGGGTACCCGGCACGCAGTGCACCGGCCAGGTGAGGTCGGCATTGGGCAAGTCCAGCGGCAGCAACATGCCGGCGGGATCGCTGACAGCCCAGGCGGCGTTGGCGGGATGCGAATCCTTGCTGCCGATCCGCAGGCTGGCGAGGGTGGCCTGAGCGTTGAGCGCAGCCACAATATCATCCCCGCCCGTGACGGGCAGTTCGTTCGGGCAGAGGGGGGTAAAGCCCTTCTGCGCATCAATATCCAGGCTGGCGACGGTTCCCATGGAGTGGCTCCTGCACATACTATTCGTGTGATATTATCTACCAAACATTAATCGAAGGCGAGCAGGGCGATCGGCATGTTGAGAATGAGTCTGGATATGGTGGTGCTGCGGTTGAACGAGGAGGGGCTCGAGCTGCTGCTTGAGACCCGTGATCGCCCGCCCTTTGCCCACTGCTGGCAACTGCCGGCGCTGCGCATCGACGAGACCCGGGATCGGGATCTGGACGCGGCTCGCCATCGCCTGCTGACCGAGTGGGGGCTGGGTCACTGCTACAGCGAGCAGGTCTGCACCCTCGGCAACCTGGAGCGGGATCCCCGTGGCTGGTCCACCACCCTGGTCTATCTCTGTCTGGTGGACTCCGAGGTCGAGGCCGTGCACGGCTGCTGGCACCCGCTCTGTGACCTGCCGGGGCTCAGCCTCGCCTTCGACCACACCCAGCTGATCGCCCGGGGGCTGGAGCGGCTGCGGATCAAGAGCCGCTACAGCACCTTGCCGCTGCAACTGCTGGGGGCCGAGTTCACCCTCTCCGAGGTGCAACGGGCCTTCGAGATCATCCTGCAGACGCCGATGAACACGGCGGCCTTTCGCAAGCGGATCCACCGCGCCGGCATCCTGGTGGATACCGGCCGCAAGCGTACCGGCAAGCAGCGCCCCGCCATCCTCTACCGGATGGAGAGCCCCTGCTGCGTGATGTTCGATCAGGTGATGAACGGAGCGGAAGCATGAGTGGCGCAGGCGTGCACAAGGTATTGGTGAGTGCCTGCCTGCTGGGCCCATGTTCGTTGCGCTACGATGGCCCAGGTTCTAGCCAGCGGGGGAGCAAAGCATGAGTGAGACCAGCGTGCACAAGGTGCTGGTCAGCGCCTGCTTGCTGGGTCAGCCGGTGCGCTACGACGGTCAGAGCAAGGGCATTGTCAGCGACTGGCTGCGCGAGCTGGGGGCTGAAGGGCGAGCGCTGGCGTTTTGCCCCGAGGTGGCGGGCGGTCTGCCGACCCCGCGCCTGCCTGCCGAACGGCAAGGCGAGCGGGTGGTGACCGAGGGTGGACTGGATGTGACGGCCGAGTTCGATCACGGCGCCCGGCTGGCGCTGCAACTCTGCCAGGCTCAGGGCATTCGCTTCGCCCTGCTGAAGGAGGGGAGCCCCTCCTGCGGCAGCGGCCGCATCTACAACGGCCGCTTCGAGGGTGTCTCTGTGTCGGGCGAGGGCATGACCACGGCCCTGCTGCGCTGCCACGGCATCCGGGTGTTCAGCGAGGATCAGCTGCCCGAGCTGGCCTCGGCACTCGCCTTGGCTGCCTGCGGCTCGGCCTGAGCCGCCGCATCGGCTGCCTGCCACTGCGCCAGCACGGCGTCCTTCTCCTGCCAGCGCTGGTTCAGCCACTGCTGGAAGCCGCGTTTGAACTGCTTGTCGTTGAAATAATCCCCCACCAGCTGCTCATCCACCGGCAGCTCCTCGATCCGTACCCGGATGCGCTTCATCCGTCCCATCAGGAAATCCTTGAAGGGGGTTTCGGGGTTATCCGGGTAGCTGATGGTGACGTTGATCAGGCTGTCGAACTGCTCTCCCATGGCCGCCAGGGTGAAGGCCAGCCCTGCCGCCTTGGGCGACATCAGGTGCTGGTAACGGGAGCGGGAGGCGTCGCGCTTCGCCTCGGTGAAGCGGGTCCCCTCCACGAAGTTGATGACAGTGGTGGGGATGTGGCGAAACTTCTCGCAGGCGTTGCGGGTGGTTTCGATGTCCTTGCCCCGCAGGTGCGGGTTCCTCAGCAAAAACTCCCGTGAGTAGCGACGCATAAAGGGCATGTCGAGCCCCCAGCAGGCCAGCCCCAGCAGCGGGATGTAGATGAGCTCGTGCTTCATGAAGAACTTAGGCACCGGCAGTCGGTCGCGAAACAGATGACCCAGCACCACGATATCGGTCCAGCTCATGTGGTTGCTGATGATCAGATACCAGCCATCCTTGCGCAGCCGGGTGTCGTCCTCCACCTGCCAGTCGATGCGGGTGGTGAGGCGGATCACCAGGGCGTTGCAGGCCAGCCACAGGCGCATGAAACGGTTGTTGAGGCGACTGCAGGCACGGCCAAAGGCCGGGATCGGCAGCAGCAGCTTGGCCAGTGACACCAGCAGGATCAGGCTGGCGCACAGGGCGGTAAACAGTATGGTCAGGCCGGCGCTGATGAGCAGCACCAGCGGACCCGGGAGCAGGGTTAGCATGGCGTCGTTGAGGGCGTCTTGTCCGCCAGCAGCTGGTCCAGGGTCTGGTCTTTCTCGTGCCAGATCCCGTTCAGCCACTGTTGAAACTCTTGTTGGAACTCGGGGTCATTGAAGTAATCCCCCACCAGATTGCGTTCGATCGGCAAAAAGCGGACTCGAACCTTGATCTCCTTGACCCGACCGCACATGAAGTCCCAGTAACTGGGGATGCCGTCCGGATAGGCGATGGTCACATCCACCAGCTTGTGCAGCTGATCACCCATGGCCGCCAGGGTGAAGGCGATGCCGCCAGCCCGCGGGTGCAGCAGGTGGCGATAGGGTGCTGCCTGTTTGTCGTGTTTGCGGGCGGTGAAGCGGGTGCCCTCCACGAAGTTCATCACACTCACCGGAATATGGCGGAACTTGGCACATGCCTGGCGCGTGGTCTCTATGTCTTTTCCCTTCAGATGCGGCTTCTTTTCCAGCAACTTGCGCGAATATCGCCGCATGAAGGGGAAATCCAGCGCCCACCAGGCCAGACCGAGAAAAGGTACCCAAATCAGTTCTTTCTTGAGGAAAAACTTCAGGAAGGGGATTTTTTGATTAAAAATCCGCTGCAGTACCAGTATGTCGACCCAGGATTGATGGTTGGCAATCACCATATACCACTCATTCCGGCGCCCTTTGTCCACTCCGACCACATCGAAAGGGGTTCTGATGATGGTTTTCTGGATCAGGTTGTTGAAACCGATCCAGCAGCCGGCACTGCCATCCAGCAGCGCGTTGCAGAGGGGGCGCCAGCCCTTGAAGGGCAGCAACAGCTTGAGCAGGCCCAGCGTGAGGATGGGGATAAACCAGAACAGGGTGTTGAGAAAATAGAGCAGGGTCGAGAGGCTGCCGCGCAGTCGCTCAATCAGCTTGTTGGGCATGGGTCGGGTCCGTCTTGCTGTCGATAAGGGGCCATCAAGTGGTCAGATCTGTGGCCATAATATCAGCCGATGGCCCGCGAGACCATGTAAGGGGCCATCGCGGTCGCTTCCTGCCCCGTATCAGCCGCTGCGCAGCCGCGACAGCAGCCGGTCCATGGCCCGGTAGCCGAGCGCCTCGATCAGGTGCTCCTTCTCGATGGCCTGCCGTCCTGCCAGATCGGCGATGGTGCGCGACACCCGCAGGATGCGATGCCAGGCCCGGATGCTGAGCCCCAGCTTCTGGATGGCGTTCTCCAGAAACTCGGCATCCTGCGGTGATAAGCGGCAAATTTCTTCGATTTCACGGCTATCAAGCAGGTTGTTGAGCTTGCCGTTGCGGTTCAGCATCTGCTCCCGTGCCGCCAGCACCCGTTCGCGGATCTGCTGGCTCGACTCTCCCCGCTCCGCCTTGCCGGTCAGGCTGCCCTTGGGCAGCAGTGGCACCTCCACCGTCAGGTCGAAGCGGTCGAGAAAGGGGCCGGAGAGCTTGCCGAGGTAGCGCAGGATCTGATCCGGGCTGGAGCGGGTCTGGCCATCGCCATAGTGGCCGCAAGGGCTGGGATTCATGGCGCCGACCAGCTGGAAGCGGGCGGGAAAATCCACCTGGCGGGCGGCCCGACTGATGGTGATATGGCCGGTCTCCAGCGGCTCGCGCAGGGAGTCGAGCACCTTGCGCTCGAACTCGGGCAGTTCATCCAGAAACAGCACCCCATTGTGGGCCAACGAAATTTCGCCGGGCCTTGGGTGGCTGCCACCACCCACCAGCGCCACCGCCGAGGCGCTGTGATGGGGCGTGCGATAGGGCCTGTGATGCCAGTGACCGGCGCGTGGGGTGAGGCCGCCGATGGAATGGATGGCGGCGGTCTGCTGCGCTTCCTGTTCGCTCAGCGGCGGCAAGATACCGGGCAAGCGGCTGGCCAGCATGCTCTTGCCGGTGCCGGGCGGGCCGATGAACAGCAGGTTGTGGCTGCCGGCGGCAGCGATCTCCAGCGCCCGCTTGGCCTGAGACTGGCCGATCACGTCCTGCAGGTCCGGCACATCGGGCAGGGCCTCCGTGGTCTGGGGATCCGGCAGCGGCAGCTCGTACTGGCCCGCCAGCCAGGCGGTGACGGCCAGCAGCTGATGGGCGGTGCGCACTTCGGCGTCCTGGATTAGCGAGGCTTCGGGGCCGTTCTCTCGCGGCACCAGCAGAGTGCGCCCAGCATCCCGGCAGGCGAGCACGGCGGGCAGCACCCCGAGCACGGGACGGATCTCGCCGGTCAGGGCCAGCTCACCTAAAAATTCGTGATCGAGCAGGTATTTTGCGGGTATCTGCTTGGAAGCGGCGAGAATGCCGATGGCGATGGCCAGATCGAAACGGCCCCCCTCCTTGGGCAGATCGGCGGGAGCCAGATTGACCGTGATGTGTTTGCTCGGGAACTCGAAATTGCCGTTGAGCAGGGCGCTGCGCACCCGATCCCGCGACTCCTTCACCGAGGTTTCCGGCAGGCCCACCATGTTGAAGGCGGGCAAACCGTTGGAGAGGTGCACCTCCACCGTCACTTGCGGGGCCGCGACACCTAGGCTGGCACGGCTATAAACCACAGCTAATGACATAAATCCCGTCCTTGGTTTGATGTATATGCTGGTTAACCGTTTTTTATTAGTTTTTTGTTCCAATCGACGCGTTCGGACTCAGTCAAAATCAGAGTCTTGTCAGGCAAAAAACGCTTGCCCAATAAAAAACACCGTGCTAGTTCTAATAGCCATTCGCGGTAAAAACCGCCCAATTTCACAGGATTTCCGGTTGTAACTATGAACATGGCCTCCCGTTTCGTCAGCATTATTGTGGTCCTAGTGGTGATTATTATCTCACCGCTCGGGGCTCGTTTAGCTGCACGGAACAAGGGATAGACCCACCACCGGACAGAACGAAACAAGCGACCCCCGAGCCTCACAGCTCGGGGGTTTTTTTTCGACCACAGGACAGGATTTTCCAGATGAACGGCGCGCAGTTTTTGGTACAGGCTCTCAAGCAACAGGGTGTGACTCAGGTGTTTGGTTACCCGGGCGGGGCCATCATGCCGGTCTACGATGCCCTGTATGACGGTGGCCTGGCCCACCAGCTCTGCCGCCACGAGCAGGGTGCCGCCATGGCGGCGGTGGGTTATGCCCGTGCTTCTGGTCAGGTGGGCGTCTGCATCGCCACTTCCGGCCCTGGCGCCACCAACCTGGTGACTGGCCTCGCGGAGGCGCTGCTCGATTCGGTGCCGCTGGTGGCTATCAGCGGTCAGGTGTCCTGCGCTGCCGTGGGCACTGATGCGTTTCAGGAGGTCGACGTGCTCGGCATGTCCCTCTCCTGCACCAAGCACTCCTTCATGGTGACTGACGTGGCCGATCTGCCGCAGGTCATCGCCGAAGCCTTCGCCATCGCCAGTGAAGGGCGCCCGGGCCCGGTGCTGATCGACCTGCCCAAGGATGTGCAACTGGCCAAGGTGCCAACCCAGAGCCCGCTGTTTGCGGTGGCTGAGCCCGAACATCTGAGCCAGGCCGAACTGACGGCCGCCCGCACCCTGCTGGCCACCGCCGAGCGCCCGGTGCTCTACGTCGGCGGCGGAGTGGGCATGGCCAATGCGGAGCAGCAGCTGCGTGACTTTGCCGCCGCCACCGGCATGCCGGCGGTCACCACCCTCAAAGGGATCGGTGCGCTCGACCCTGACAGCCCCGTTTATCTCGGCATGCTTGGCATGCACGGTACCAAGGCTGCCAACTATGCGGTGCAGCAGTGTGACTTGCTGCTGGTGGTGGGTGCCCGTTTCGATGATCGGGTGACCGGCAAGCTGGAGGAGTTCGCCCCCGAAGCCAAGGTGATCCATCTGGATGTGGACGCCGCCGAGTTCGGCAAGCGCCGCGCCGCCGAGGTGGGCATCACTCAGGATCTGAAACAGGTGCTGCCGCGCCTCGCCATGTCCCTTGCCATCGACCCATGGCGTGAGCACTGCGCGAACATGGCCCGCGAGTATGCCTTTCGCTACGACCATCCCGGCCAGCCCATCTATGCTCCGGCGCTGCTCAAGCAGCTCTCCGCCAGATTGCCGGAGACCAGCGTGGTGGCCTGCGACGTGGGTCAACACCAGATGTGGGTGGCCCAGCACATGCGCTTCACCAGCCCGCGCAACCACCTCTCCAGCGCCGGTCTCGGCACCATGGGCTTCGGTCTGCCGGCCGCCATCGGCGCCAAGATGTCGCGCCCGGAGGATGAAGTGGTACTGGTGAGCGGTGACGGCTCTTTCATGATGAACGTGCAGGAGCTTGGCACCATCCGCCGGGCCCAGCTCAAGGTGAAGATGGTGCTGCTGGACAACCAGCGTCTCGGTATGGTGCGCCAGTGGCAGGAGCTGTTCTTCGACGGCCGCTACAGCGAGACCATCCTCTCCGACAACCCCGATTTCATCGCCCTGGCTGCCGCCTTCGGCATCCCCGGCGAAACCATCACATGCAAGGACCAGATAGCCGGCGCCCTCGATCGCCTGCTGGCAAGCGAGAGTGCCTACCTGCTGCATGTGGCCATTTCAGAGGAAGAAAACGTCTGGCCCCTGGTTCCGCCAGGAGTCGCCAACCACCAGATGATGGAGCAACGCCCATGAGTCAGTTCAATACCTTGCAAATCCATGCCCAGCCCAGACCCGAAGTGATGGAGCGGGTGCTGCGGGTGGTTCGTCACCGCGGTTTCAACCTCTGCGCCCTCAACATGGAGCAGGATTGCCAACAACTGCGGATCACGGTTACTGTCGAGTCGGTGCGTCCCATCCAGCAGTTGTGGAGCCAGCTGGTGAAGCTGGTGGACGTTTCCCGGGTCGATGCACTGGAACAGCAACCCCGGATCAGAGCTTAAGGAGCCAAGCCAATGTCACAGCCTTCCCAATCCGCCACTCATCCCCAATACATCTGGTTCAACGGCAAACTGGTGCCCTGGCAGGACGCCCAGGTGCACGTGATGAGCCACGCCCTGCACTACGGTTCCTCGGTGTTCGAAGGGGTGCGTGCCTACGACACCCCCAAGGGCACCTGCATCTTCCGCTTGCAGGAGCACACCCGCCGCCTGTTCGACTCCGCCAAGATCTACTGGATGGACGTCCCCTACAGCGAGGCCGACGTGAATGAAGCCTGCCGCACCGTGGTGCGCGAGAACGGCCTGAAGAGCGGCTACCTGCGCCCGCTGGCCTTTGTCGGCAACGTGGGGCTGGGGCTGCATCCGCCGCTGGATGCCAAGGCCGACCTGATGGTGGCCGCCCTGCCGTGGGGCGCCTATCTGGGGGAAGAGGGGCTGAAAAACGGGGTGGATGTGTGCGTCACCTCCTGGAACCGGCTCGCACCCAACACCATTCCCACCGGCGCCAAGGCGGGCGGCAACTATCTCTCCTCCCAGCTGATCAGTCGCGAGGCCAAGCGCAACGGCTTCGCCGAGGGGCTGGCGTTGGACGTGAACGGCTACCTGAGCGAAGGGGCGGGGGAGAACCTGTTCCTGGTGAAGAACGGCGTGCTGTTTACCCCGCCCGCTACTGCCGCCATCCTGCCCGGCATCACCCGTGACACCATCATGACGCTGGCCCGCGATCTCGGTTACGAAGTGCGCGAGCAGGCGCTGCCCCGCGAGGCGCTCTATGTGGCAGACGAGATCTTCATGACCGGTACGGCGGCAGAAGTGACCCCGGTGCGTTCCGTCGATCGGATGAAGGTGGGTGCTGGCTGCCGCGGTCCGGTGACCGAGCAGCTGCAAAACGCCTTCTTCGGCCTGTTCAACGGCCAGACCGAAGACAAGTGGGGTTGGCTGACGCCCGTCAACGACTGATGAGAGAGGGGAGGCGTCATGCCTCCCCGAGTCGCTTCCGGTCAGGGCACTGCGCTGTGCCCTTACCAGGATCGATTCCCGATCCGAGAGTCACTTTTTCATTTCCAAAGATAATGAGCCCGCTGGGCATTCAGGGAGTAGAGACAATGCCGAAGTTGAGATCCGCCACCACCACCCACGGACGTAACATGGCCGGGGCCCGCGCCCTGTGGCGCGCCACCGGAATGACCGATCAGGATTTCGGCAAGCCCATCATCGCCGTGGTCAACTCCTTCACCCAGTTCGTGCCGGGCCACGTCCACCTCAAGGATCTGGGCCAGCTGGTTGCGCGCGAGATCGAAGCTGCCGGCGGGGTGGCCAAGGAGTTCAACACCATCGCCGTGGATGACGGCATCGCCATGGGCCACGGCGGCATGCTCTACTCCCTGCCATCGCGGGAGCTTATCGCCGATTCGGTGGAGTACATGGTCAACGCCCACTGCGCCGACGCCATGGTCTGCATCTCCAACTGCGACAAGATCACCCCGGGGATGCTGATGGCCGCCCTGCGCATCAACATCCCGGTGATCTTCGTCTCCGGCGGCCCGATGGAAGCGGGCAAGACCAAACTCTCCGACCAGATCATCAAGCTGGATCTGGTGGACGCCATGATCCAGGGCGCCGACCCCAAGGTCTCCGATGCCCAGAGCGAACAGGTGGAGCGCAGTGCCTGCCCCACCTGCGGCTCCTGCTCCGGCATGTTCACCGCCAACTCCATGAACTGCCTGACCGAGGCGCTGGGTCTGTCCCAGCCTGGCAACGGTTCGCTGCTGGCAACCCACAGTGACCGCGAGCAGCTGTTCAAGCTGGCGGGCCAGCGCATCGTGACCCTGGCCAAGCGTTGGTATGAGCAGGACGATGCCTCGGCACTGCCGCGCAACATCGCTACCAAGGCGGCGTTCGAGAACGCCATGGCGCTGGATATCGCCATGGGCGGCTCTACCAATACCGTGCTGCACCTGCTGGCGGCGGCCCAGGAGGCGGGTGTCGACTTCACCATGGCCGACATCGACCGCATGTCGCGCAAGGTGCCCCAGCTCTGCAAGGTGGCGCCCTCCACCCAGAAGTACCATATGGAAGATGTACACCGCGCCGGCGGCGTGGTCGCCATCTTGGGCCAGCTGGAAAAAGCAGGCCTGGTGCACGGGGATACCCGCAACGTGCTGGGAACCTCGCTGGTGGAGCTGCTGGCCGAATACGACGTCAGCCGCCAGCCCAGTCAGGAGGTGGTGGACTTCTACCGCGCCGGGCCGGCCGGGATTCGCACCACCAAGGCGTTCAGCCAGGATTGCCGCTGGCCGGAGCTGGATCTGGACAGAGCAGAAGGCTGCATCCGCTCGCTGGACAACGCCTACAGCCTGGAAGGGGGCCTGGCCGTGCTCGCTGGCAACCTGGCGCTGAACGGTGCCATCGTCAAGACCGCCGGGGTGGATGAGGAGAACCTCACCTTCCGTGGCCCGGCCCGGGTATTCGAGAGCCAGGACACGGCGGTCACCGGCATTCTGGATGGCACCGTCAAGGCCGGTGAAGTGGTGGTGATCCGCTACGAAGGCCCGAAAGGGGGCCCAGGCATGCAGGAGATGCTCTACCCCACCACTTATCTCAAGTCCATGGGGCTCGGCAAGGCGTGCGCCCTGATCACCGATGGCCGCTTCTCCGGCGGCACCTCGGGTCTCTCCATCGGCCACGTGTCGCCGGAGGCGGCCTCCGGCGGCACCATAGGTCTGGTGGAGGACGGCGACATCATCAACATCGACATCCCGGCCCGCAGCATGGTGCTGGAGGTAGCCGACAGCGTGCTGGCTGCCCGCCGCGTCGCCGTCGAGGCTCGTGGCTGGAAGCCGCTCGATCGTCAGCGTCAGGTCTCCTTTGCCCTGCGCGCCTACGCCATGTTCGCCACCAGTGCCGATAAAGGTGCGGTGCGCGATCGCACTCTGCTGGGGGAATAAACCATGGTCTCTGCGGCGGATTATCTACGCAAGGTGTTGCTCTCCCCCGTCTATGAGGCGGCGCGGGTCACCCCCCTGCAAACCCTGAAGAAACTCTCCGAGCGGCTCGGCAATCACGTCAGCCTGAAGCGGGAGGACCTGCAACCGGTCCACTCCTTCAAGCTGCGCGGTGCCTACCACAAGATTGCTACCCTGACCGAGGAGCAGAAGGCGCGCGGCGTCATCGCCGCCTCCGCCGGCAACCACGCCCAGGGGGTCGCCCTGTCGGCCGCCAAGCTCGGTATCAAGGCGATCATCGTGATGCCCAAGACCACGCCGGACATCAAGATCGACGCGGTGCGCCGTCAGGGCGGCAACGTCATGCTGTTTGGCAACAGCTTCGATGAGGCCTACGGCGAGAGCCGCCGCCTCGCCGAGTTGGAGGGCTACACCCTGATCCCGCCGTTTGACGACGTCGAGGTGATCGCCGGGCAGGGCACCATCGGCAAGGAGCTGCTGGAGCAGGATACCCACCTCACCCACGTGTTTGTGCCGGTGGGCGGTGGCGGGTTGGCCGCCGGGGTGGCGGTCTACATCAAGCAGCTGCTGCCGGATGTGAAGGTGATCGGGGTGGAGGCGGAGGGTTCCGCCTGCCTCAAAGCCGCGCTGGCGGCCGGCGAGCCGGTCAATCTGGAGCGGGTCTCGTTGTTTGCGGACGGGGTGGCGGTCAAGCGCATCGGCGAGGAGACCTTCCGCCTGTGCAACCAGTATCTGGACGAGGTGGTGACCGTCTCCAACGACCAGATCTGCGCCGCGCTCAAAGACATCTTCGACGACTGCCGCGCCATCGCCGAGCCGTCGGGGGCCCTGTCGCTGGCGGGCCTCAAGGCCTACAGCGAGCGGGAGCAAGTGAAAGGGGGACGGATGGCGGCCATTTTGTCCGGCGCCAACGTCAACTTCCACAGCCTGCGCTACGTGTCGGAGCGCTGCGAGATCGGCGAGAAGCGTGAGGGCATGCTGGCGGTGACCATCCCCGAGCGCAAGGGGGCCTTCCTCGACTTCTGTCGTCAGCTCGGGCCGCGCATGGTGACCGAGTTCAACTATCGCTATGCGGATGCCGAGCAGGCGTCGCTGTTCGTCTCGGTGCGCCTCACCGGCGGTGACGAGGAGCTGGGCCAGATCATCGATCAGCTCGGCGGCAACGGCTATCCGGTGGTCAACATGACCGAGAGCGAGTTGGCCAAGAACCACGTGCGTTACATGATTGGCGGCCGCCCGGCCCGGCCCCTCGGTGAACGCCTCTACAGCTTCAAGTTTCCGGAGCAACCGGGCGCCCTGATGCGCTTTCTGGAGACCCTCGGCTGTCGCTGGAACATCAGCCTGTTCCACTACCGCAACCACGGTGCCGACTATGGCCGGGTGCTCTGTGCGTTCGAGCTGCCTGATGAAGACGTGGCGGCCTTCCACGACTACCTGCACGAGATTGGCTACGGCTGGAAAGAGGTGAGCGACGACCCCGCCTACCGGCTGTTTCTGGCCAGCTAGGTGGGTTGCAAGCAGCAAGAGGGAGGCCATTGGCCTCCCTTTTTCATGGCGCTGGCCGGCACATCCGCGGATACCCCCTGCATGGGGCGTTTTCCTGCCGGGAATGCCGGGCGCTTCACACTCTTGAGTCCCAAGTCATTTGAGGCTGGCAACAGATGGGATAACCTGATGGACGGGGCCGGGTTTGCCCCATCAGGGAAGAGAGGCGCAAGAGCGCCCATCACGACTCATTGCAGAGGCTTTCACCATGAACAAATCGATACTTGCCGTGCTGGTCAGCGGCCTGCTCGTCAGCGGGGCCGTGCAGGCTGCCGCTCAGGACAACACCTGGTACGCCGGCGGCAAGGCCGGCTGGTCCAAGTTCTTCGACGTGGATCAGAAGCAGGTCGTCTCCGACACCCTGGGGGCGCTGCAGAACACCAGCACCAGCAAGGATACGCTCGGGCTGGGCGCCTTTGCCGGCTATCAGCTCAACCCCAACCTGGGCTTCGAATTCGGTTATGACTGGTTCGGCAAGTACACCTCGTCCGGCGAATTGAGCGGGGTGAGGGTGGAAGGGGAAGCCAAGAGCCAGATGATCCAGACCACCATGAAGATAGGGTTCCCGGTCAACGATGCGCTGGATCTCTACGGCCGGATCGGCGGCGGTTACGCCTGGACCAACAGCGAACTGTCGGCCCAGACGGCCACCGACTTCATCAAGGATACCGGCAACAAGCATGGCGCCGTGTTCGTCGGGGCGCTGGGGGCCGAATACGCCATTGACCGTGACTGGGCCGCCCGCCTCGAATACCAGTACACCACCCCGCTCGGGGATACCTCCCTCGATCGTTCCGGCATCGAGATGGACAACGGCATGCTGGCCTTCGCCATGCTCTATCGTTTCGGCCAGCAGGGCGGCGAAGTGGCGGCGCCCGCACCGGCCCCCGCTGCGGCGCCTGCTCCCGCCGTGGTGGTGGTGCCCAAGACCTTCAGCCTGAGCTCGGACGTGTTGTTCGAGTTCAACAAGGCGACCCTCAAGCCGGCTGCCAGCCAGGCGCTCGACAACCTGTTCAGCCAGATAGTGGCGGCCAATCCGAAAGACGGGGTGGCAACCGTGATCGGCCACACCGATCGCATAGGCTCCGACGCCTACAACCAGGCGCTCTCCGAGCAGCGCGCCCGCAGCGTCGCCGATTACCTGATCGCCAAGGGACTGTTTGCCGACAAGGTGCGGGTCGAGGGGCGCGGCAAGTCCTCTCCGATCACCGGCAACAACTGCAGCAGCGGCTCCAAACCGGCGCTGATCGCCTGTCTGGCACCGGATCGGCGGGTGGAAGTGCGGCTGGAAGGTGTCTCCCAACCGGCGCAATGACCACGGTGACAACATGAACGACAAGGGAGGCTCAGGCCTCCCTTTTCATTGCCGCCAGCGGGGGCGGTTATGTGCGGATGCCGATGCAGCAGCCCCCTGATATAGCCAATCGGTGTTAAGCCCCCCTCGGCAACTGGTCGATAACTGACCAGATGTATGGCGCCGAGGGCGAAGATATGCGCATCGATCACTACGACCTCCAGGGGGAGGTGCAATACCTGCAGCAACAGGCGCAGTCCCGCAAGGTGCGCCGGCTCGGCCCCGTACCGGCTGCCAGCCAGGCGCAGTCCCCTGCCACGGCGCCGGCGGACTCGACGCCCGCTGCCGGCGGCAGCCAGCTCACCTTCACCCGCAGCAGCCTGCTGACGCTGCAGATGGCCAGCCGCACTGCTGCCGGCCCGGTGCCAGCGGCCCCCGCACCGGCCCCCGCCAAGCCTGCCGAGACCGGCAAGGGCGAACAGGATGGCATTCCCAACGACGGGCTCGACAACCGCCAGCGGCTCATCAAGCTGATGATCGAGGCGATGCTGGGCCACGAGATAGAGCTGCCGGACCCGATCAAACCGGCCGACCAGAGCGCGGAGGGAGTCCCCGTGCCGACGGGTGAGGGGACCCCGTCCGCCACCGAGCCGGATCAGCTGGTGGAGGTGACCGACAGTCTGCTGCAAAAAGAGCAGCTCAACGTGGTGGCGGCGGCGAACTTGCAGACCCAGGATGGTCAGACCCTGCAGCTGGATCTCGGTTTTGTGCTGGACTGGCGCCAGCTCGACATCAGTCAGCGCCGCACCACCCTCAATGCCCTCAAGGATCCGCTGGTGCTCAGCCTGGACGGCAAGATAGCCGGCCTGACCGACGCCCGGGTCAATTTCGACATCGATCAGGATGGCAAGGCGGACAGCCTGCCCGGCCTGAGTGAAGGGAGCGGCTTCGTGGCGCTGGATCGCAACGGCAACGGCACCATAGATGACGGTGGCGAGCTGTTTGGGGCCCGCTCTGGCAACGGTTTTGGTGAGCTGGCGACCCTGGATGAGGATGGCAACGGGGTGCTGGACGAGCGGGACAGCCAGTTCTCGGCGCTGCAGTTCTGGCAGCCGGAACAGTCCCCCATCGCCCTGGTGGAGCTGGGGATCGGCGCCATCCTGCTGCATCCTCTCGATACCCCCTTCAACCATCTGGGGGAAAGCTGCAATCAGGGGGTGTTGCGCCAGTCCGGTCTCTATGTGACCGAGCAGGGCAAGGGAGGCTGGGTGCAGCAGGTCGACCTGCGGGTCTGACCCCTGCACCCGCATGGCAAACCCGGTCGCTGACGCCGCGCGCCAGCGGGCGCTTCACCATCAGCGACCAGAATCCGACTCAGTTCAGCTCGGTGGGGTCGATGTCGAGGCTCCAGCGCACCCGCTTGGTCTCGGGCCACCCCTCCAGCTCCTTCACCGCCCAATCCAGCAACTGGGCCAGTGGCGCCCGGTTTGGCCCCTGCACCAGCAACTGCATGCGGAACTTGCCCGCCTTGCGCTCCATGAAGCCGCTGATGGGCCCCAGCACCTGAACATGGGGATAGCGGGCGCTGCGCAGGGTATCGGCGAGACGGCTGAGGAACAGCTGCACCTCGTCGCGGCCGTTGGCCTCGGCCCGAAACAGCCCCTGATAGCTGAACGGTGGCAGCCCCAGCAGGCGGCGCTCTTTCAGCGCCGTGTCGGCGAAGTGGCCATAGCCGTTCTGGGTCAGATCCTGCAGCAGGGCGTGCTCCGGATGGTGGCTCTGCAGCACCACCAACCCCGGCTTGCTGGCGCGGCCGGCGCGGCCCGCCACCTGGGTGTAGAGCTGGGCCAGCTTCTCGGCGGCGCGAAAATCGGCGCTGAACAGGGCGCCATCCACATCCAGCAGCCCCACCAACGTCACATCCGGGAAGTGGTGGCCCTTGGCCAGCATCTGGGTACCGATCAGGATCTTGTACTTGCCCGCCTTGATGTCGCCGAGGTGGGTTTCCAACTCCCCCTTGCGACGGGTGTTGTCCCGATCGATGCGCACCACCGGATATTGCGGGAACACGGTGCTAAGCAGCTGCTCCAGCTGTTCGGTGCCAACGCCGGAGCCGATTAGTTCGTTGCTGCCGCACTCGGGGCAGTGGTGGGGAAGGGGTCGGACGCTGTCGCAGTGGTGGCAGTGCAGCCGCCGCCCGGCCTGGTGCCAGGTGTACCAGGCGTCACAACGCTCGCAGGCGGCGCTCCAGCCGCATTGGTGGCAAATCAGAGCCGGGGCATAGCCACGACGGTTGAGAAACAGCATCACCTGGTTGCCCGCCGCCAGATGTTCCGCCATCAGCTGCTCCAGCTGAGGGGAGAGACCGGCCTGCAGCCGCACGTTCTTGATGTCCAGGATCACCTGACGAGCAGTCTGGGCGTTACCGGCGCGGCGAGTGAGCGTGAGGTGGTGATACTTGCCGCTGCGGGCGTTGTGCAATGTCTCCAGCGACGGGGTGGCCGAGCCGAGCAGGATGGGAATGCCGGCACGATGGGCCCGCATCACCGCCAGATCCCGCGCGTGGTAGCGAAAACCGTCCTGCTGCTTGAAGGAGCCGTCGTGCTCCTCGTCGATGATGATGATGCCGAGGTTGTGAAACGGGGTGAACACCGCGGAGCGGGTGCCGATCAGGATGGCGGCACCGCCGTCGCGGCAGGCGAGCCAGGCGTCGAGCCGCTCCCGATCGTTCATGGCGGAGTTCATCGCCACCACCGGCACGTTGAAGCGGCGCCGGAAGCGGTTGATGGTCTGCGGAGTGAGGCCGATCTCGGGTACCATCACCAGTGCCTGCTTGCCTGCCTTGAGCAGGGGCTCGAGGATGCTCAGGTAAACCTCGGTCTTGCCGGAGCCGGTGATGCCGTCCAGCAGGAAGGCGCCAAACTGGTCGCTCTGGCTGGTGACGGCGGAGACCGCCAGCGCCTGTTCGCCGTTGAGGCGCAGCCCCTCACCCGGCTCGAAGCGGGCAACCCAGTCGCCGTCATGGCTCGGTTCCAGCGAACGCTTCTCCAGCAGCCCCTTCTTCTCCAGCGCGGTGAGTGCGGCGCTCTGGATCTCCTCCTGCTTGAGGGCGGAGGGGGTCTGCGGCCCCTTGCGCAGCAGGGCGAGCGCCTGCTGCTGCTTGGCCGCTCGCTTGAGCTCGTTGAGATCGACCGCCATGCCGGCCTCGGTGGCGAACCAGAACTCCAGCTCTCGATAGGCGGCGGGCTCCCCCTTGCGCACCAGCACCGGCAGGGCGTGGGGCAGCACCTCCCCCAGCGGGTGCTGGTAGTAGCTGGCGCTCCAGTTCATCAGCGCCAGAATGTCGGGCCCCAGCACGGGAGCGCCATCAAGCACGCGTTTGATCGGCTTGAGCTTGTTGCGCGGCACCTGGCTGTCGGCCGGGTGATCCACCACCAGCCCGACCAGGGTTTGCGGGCCGAACGGGATCTCGACCCGGCAGCCGGGAGCAGGCAAAGGCAGGGGGGAGAGATAGTCAAAGTGACGGCGTAACGGCACCGGCACAGCCACACGAACCAGATCCAGCGTTTGGGAAGAATTCACCAGAGATTGCCTATTTTTTCTGCGAAGCCACTTGCCTGAACTCAGGCATTTCCTATATTATTCGCAGCCTTTGAAACTGTGTTCAACAATCGTGTGGTGTCCGACAGAAGATCGGATAGCGACACGGCCTGATAATTGAGGTTGTCCATGAAAGCTGGTATCCATCCTGACTACGTAGCCATCACCGCCAAGTGCTCTTGCGGTAACGTCATCAACACCTTCTCTACCCTGGGTAAAGATCTGAACCTGGACGTGTGCTCCGAGTGCCACCCGTTCTATACCGGCAAGCAGAAAGAAGTTTCTAGCGGCGGCCGCGTAGACAAGTTCAACAAGCGTTTCGGTGCGATGACCACCAAGAAGTAATTCTACTTCTGAAGAATTCTGAAAAAGGCGCCCAATGGGCGCCTTTTTTATTGGTCGGCGTTCTGTAACGGCCCGCTTTGCCCTATGGTGGGACTCTCCTCTCTCCCTTTGCGGGAGCAGAGGCGAAGATGAGGGGCGGTAACATGGGCAAGACAGGGAGTGTGCAGATGCGTGATTGTCTGGTGATGGGGGCGGCGGGCTACATAGGTTCTTACCTGGTGCCCCATCTGCAAGAACTGGGTTATCGGGTGATTGCCGGGGCGCGGCGCCCCTGCCGTCTGCCGCCCGGGGTGGAGTTTCGCCTTGCCGACAGCCTCAAGCCGATCACATTGCTGCCCGCCCTGGCCGGCATCGACACCGTCTTCTATCTGGTGCACGCCATGGGGGCGGGGGCCGACTTCCACCGGCTGGAGCAGCAGGGGGTGAAGAACTTCGCCGCCGCCGCCCGCGCCGCCGGGGTGCGTCGCATCATCTATCTGGGCGCGATCCAGCCTGAGCAGTGCAACAGCCGCCACCTCAACTCCCGCCGTTATTGCGGCGAGCTGTTTCGGGGCGCCGGCGTGCCGACGGTGGAGCTGCGCGCCGGCATCATAGTGGGGCCCGGCTCCGCGGCCTTCGAGGTGATGCGGGATCTGGTGTTCAACCTGCCGATGATGGTGACGCCCAAGTGGGTGCGCTCGCGTACGCCGCCCATTGGGCTTTCCAACCTGCTGCACTATCTGGGCGGACTGGTGGAGGCCGATGGGGTGGACGGCCAGATCTTCAATGCCGCCGGTCCCGAGCTGCTCAGCTATCAGCAGCAGTTGCAGAAGTTCGCCGCCCATATCGGCAAGCGCTGCCCCATCATCCCGCTGCCGTTTCTCAGCCCGCGCCTCTCCGCCTGGTGGCTGCAGTTTGTCACCTCGGTGCCACAGCCGGTGGCCAAGGCGCTGGTGGGTGGCCTCAAGCACGACATCCCGGCCGACGACGGCCCGCTGCGGGCCCTGCTGCCACAAACCCTGCTCAGCTTCGACGAGGCGCTGGCCGAGAGCCTCTCCCTGGAGCAGCAGCTGGGCGCCGAGCAGCAGGGGGAGGAGACCCCGCTCGGCCTGCGCTGGCGCCATCCCGAGTACGGTTTCTATGACCGCACCGCCAGCGGCGATGCCATCTGCCTCGCCTCGCCCGAGGTGGTGTGGCAGGTACTGCAGCAGCTGGGGGGCGAGCAGCGCTACTTCTACATGAATCAGCTGTGGGTGGTGCGCGAATGGATGGATCACCTGATCGGCGGCCCGGCGCTGACCCGCGGTCGCACCAACCCGGATCGCTTCGTGAAGGGGGACATGCTGGACTCCTGGCAGATCCTCGGAGTGGACGAGGGGCGCAGGCTGGATCTGCTGTTCAACATGCGGGCCCCCGGCGTGGGCCGGCTGGAGTTCAACATACTGCCGGAGGAGTCGGGGCTGACCCGGCTCAAGGTGACGGCCCACTGGCATCCACAGGGGGCCTGGGGACTGGCCTACTGGCTCGCCATGCTGCCGTTCCACCTCTTCATCTTCCAGGGCATGACGGAGGCGATCGCCAGACAGGCGGAGGCGAAAGCCGGCATTCCTGTGATGGGGTGAAACCATATCTATAACTAAATGGGTATTCGCGGTTGGCATGACATGCTAATTACTGGCTTGTCAGTGGCTGGGTGACGATACTTTCCTCTGTGAAAGCCCGATGGTTTTCTTTATGATCCCCAGCCCTCGCCCGTGGGCGAGCCAATGCACCACTCAATTCACTACCGTATCGGGGTCCCCCATGTCCGATCAGCGTCACGATCTTCGTCAACAAGCACTCGATTACCACGCCCAGCCCGTGCCGGGCAAAATCGCCATCGCCCTCACCAAGCCCGCCGAGACCGCCCGCGATCTGGCGCTGGCCTACAGCCCGGGCGTCGCCGAGCCGGTGCGCGAGATCGCCGCCAACCCGGCCGATGCCTACCGCTACACCGGCAAGGGCAACCTGGTGGCCGTCATCTCCAACGGCACCGCCATTCTGGGGCTGGGCAATCTGGGTCCACTGGCCTCCAAGCCGGTGATGGAGGGCAAGGCCCTGCTGTTCAAGCGCTTTGCCGGCATCGACGCCATCGACATCGAAGTGAAGCACGAGACCAGCGCGCAGTTCATCGACACGGTCGCCGCCATCGCCGACACCTTCGGCGGCATCAACCTGGAAGACATCAAGGCCCCCGAGTGCTTCGAGATCGAGCAGGCGCTGATCGAGCGCTGCGACATCCCGGTGTTCCACGATGATCAGCACGGTACCGCCATCGTCACCGCCGCCGGCCTGCTCAACGCGCTGGAAGTGCAGGGCAAGCAGATTGGCGACAGCCGCATCGTCTGCATGGGCGCCGGGGCTGCCGCTACCGCTTGCATGGACCTGCTGATCAAGTGTGGCGCCAAGCCCCACAACATCTTCATGCTGGATCGTCAGGGCGTCATCCACAGCGCTCGCACCGATCTGAACCAGTACAAGCAGCGCTTCGCCAATGACACCCCCCTGCGCACCCTGATGGAGGTGATCGACGGGGCGGACGTGTTCGTCGGTGTCTCCGGCCCGGATGTGCTGCCCGCCGAGGCGGTGGCGCTGATGGCCCCCAACCCGGTGATCTTCGCCTGCTCCAACCCGGATCCCGAGATCAAGCCCGCACTGGCTCACGCAGTGCGCGGTGACCTCATCATGGGTACCGGTCGTTCCGACTATCCGAACCAGATCAACAACGTGCTCTGCTTCCCCTTCATCTTCCGCGGCGCCCTCGACGCTCGTGCCAGCCGCATCAACGATGCCATGAAGATCGCCGCGGTCGAGGCGATCCGTGGTCTGGCCAAAGAGCCGGTACCGGCCGAGGTGCTGACCGCCGCCGGCGTCAGCGAGCTGGCCTTCGGCAAGGACTACGTCATTCCCAAGCCGATGGATGCCCGTCTGCTGCCGCGCGTCGCCCGTGCCGTGGCACTGGCGGCGGTGGAGTCCGGGGTGGCCCGCATCGCCCTGCCGGCGGACTACATGCTGGGCTGAGCCAGGGCAAGCGCGCAGAAAACAGAAGGGGCCCCATGTCGGGGCCCCTTTTTATTACGGGAAGCTTGTTGGTCGATTACTTGGTCTTGGGAGCAACCTTGACGGCTGGCGCCTTGGCGTGGGCAGCCTTGTGGTGTTTTTTCACGACCTTGGTCTGGGTAGCCTGGGGAGCGGCAGCCTTGGTCGGGGTGGCAGCCATGGTGAAGCCGGAGGTCAGGGCGAAGACAGCAGCCAGGCTCAGGGGGATCAGCTTGTTCATATTCCAGTTCCTCATTCGGGTTGATGACATGGAGCGTTTCTCCATGACTTCATCCTAGGGCTGTTCGACCTGCGGTTCAGTGAGTGACTGGTGACGGTTTGTATCCAAATGTACAGGCAGCATCAGGCAGAAACGGGCACCGCTGCTGCTTGGCAGCAGTTGCACCTCACCGCCGTGGTGGCGGGCGATGCTGCGCACGATGGCCAGCCCCAGCCCGGCACCGCCGGTGCGTCGGTCGCGGCTCTGATCCAGCCGTACGAAGGGCTCGAAGATCTGCGGCGCCAGCGCGGGATCGATGCCGGCGCCGTCGTCGGCCACCTCCAGCAGATAGAGATCCTGCTGACGCGCCATGCTGAGGGTCACCCGGCCGGCGGCGTGGCGCAGGGCGTTGCCGATGAGGTTCTCCAGCGCCCGATCCAGCAGGCGCGTATCGCCGCGCCAAGGCAGGGCCATGGCCGGGCGCACGAAGTCGAGCCGCTTGTCCGGCCGCAGCGCCTGCCAGTCGGCGAGGCGGCTGCCGGCCCAGCTGCCGAGCTCCAGCTCGCTGCACTGCAGCGGCAGCTCGGGGCGATCGAGCCTGGCGTAGGTGAGCATCTCCTCGATGAGGGCGTCCAGCGCGCCGAGATCCCGCTCCAGCCCCTGCTGCTCCTCGGCCGAGGGTGCCGGATCCAGCATGGCGAGCCGGTAGCGCAGCCGCACCAGCGGGGTGCGCAGCTCGTGGGCGATGGCGTCGGTCAGCTGCTTGCGGCTGGCCAGCATGGCCTGCAGCTGCTCGGTCATCTGGTCGAAGGTGCGGCCGACCCGGCCCAGGCTGCTGCCGGGCGGCAAACGGGTGCGACAGGAGAGATCGCCGTCACCGACCCGGCGGGCGGTCTGTTCGAGCTGTTGCAGGCCGCGCCAGTGCGGGCGCAGCCAGAGCAGGATCGGCAGCCCCAGCGAGAGGCCGATGACCAGCAGCAGCCCCACATCGACCCAGTGCAGCTCGTGCAGGTAGGAGAGATAGGGGACTGGGCCGACGATCAGCACCTGATCTGTGCCCGGGATGCGCTGCAGGAAGGTGTCATCCTCCTCGACGATGACGATGTTGCCGGCCTCCAGAAAGGCCTGATCCTCGTTGGCCAGCGGCTGGTTGGCGAGGGCGCCGATCTGCAGCGGCAGGGTGAGCTGGCGGCTCTGCTCGGCCATGCGGGCGGGCCAGTGCTCCGGCGGCAAGCGGGCCAGCTCGCCGGTGAGCAGGCCGAGGGAGCCCTGCATCATCCGCTCCAGATAGCGATCTCCCGCCCGCTCGGCGGTGACCTGATAGACCATGCCGACCAGCAGGATGGCCAGGGTGAAACAGCCGATCAGCAGCAGATAGAACTGGATGAACAGGCGGCGCATGGGGGCTCTCCTCTTGCCTGGATTGCGTCTGGGCATTGCCTTGCTGCCCCCTCATCCCCAACCCTTCTCCCGCAAGGGGAGAAGGGAGCAGAGAGCATCAAGGTCATTCGGCGGGGCTTATTCCCAGGCCTGGGGCACCAGCAGGTAGCCTTTCTGGCGTACCGTCTTGATGCGGGTCGGGTTGCTGGTGTCGTCCCCCAGCTTGCGGCGCAGGCGGGAGATGGCCACGTCCATGCTGCGATCCTGGCCGTCGTAGTCGCGACCGCGCAGGCTGCGAAACAGCGCCTCCCGTCCCAGGATCTGGCCGGCGTGGCAGGCCAGCTCCCACAGGAGATCGAAATCGGCGGTGGAGAGCGGAATGCTGTCGCCGTCGAGGCGCACGTCCCGGCCCGGCCCGTCGATCTGCAGCCGGCCAAACTGCAGGCGCTGGGGAGGCGTGCTGGCGACCACGGGTTGCGGGGCCTGTTGCCCCTGCTGGCGGAACTGGACCCGCAGCCGGGCCAGCAGCACAGGGGGCGGCGTGGTCTTGAGGATGTAGTCGTTGGCGCCCAGCTCCAGGCTCAGGATCTGGTTCATGTCGCTGTCCAGCGAAGTGAGCATGACGATGGGGCCGGCAAAGCGCGGGCGCAGATCCCGGCACAGGGAGAGACCATCCTGACCCGGCAGCATGATGTCGAGCAGCACCAGGTCCGGCTGCTCGGCCTCGACCCTGGCCAGCGCCCGATCGCCCCTCGGCTCCAGCAGCACTTCCATGTCGTGGCGGGCCAGCCAGCTGCTGATGAGCTGGCCTATCTCGGGATCATCTTCAACAAAAAGAATGCGTTGCATGGTGGCATGACACCCAGACTGTGGCGCGGATGCGCGTGCCGCCAGCATAGCGGCTCCGGCCGCCCCATGCACAGGGTTAAATAATCAAACAGGGCCCGCGGGCCCTGTCTTGTTTTGCTGGTCGAGTGGGAGCTGCCTCCCCTGTGACATCAGCTCGCCTTACGTTTGAGATAGACGCCGGCTTCCATATGGTGAGTCCAGGGGAACTGATCGAACAGGGCGAAGCGGGCGATTTCGTGGGTTTCGCCGAGCACCGCCATGTTGGCCTGCAGGGTCTCTGGGTTGCAGGAGATGTAGAGGATGTTGTCGTAATCCTGCACCAGCTTGACGGTGGCGTCGTCGAGGCCGGCCCGGGGCGGGTCGACGAAGATGGTGTTGCACTGGTAGGCGCCCAGATCCACCCCCTTGAGGCGGTTGAACTCCCGCTCACCGCGCATCGCCATGGTGAACTCCTCGGCTGACATGCGCAGGATGATCAGGTTGTCGACGCCGTTGGCGGCGATGTTGAACTGGGCGGAGTCCACGCTCGGCTTGGCGATCTCGGTGGCCAGCACCTTGCGGAAGTTCTGCGCCAGGGCGATGGAGAAGTTGCCGTTGCCGCAGTAGAGCTCCAGCAGGTCGCCCTCGCTCCCCTTGGTCACGTCCAGCGCCCAGCCCAGCATCTGTTCGTTGATGGCGGCGTTGGGCTGGGTGAAGCTGTTTTCCACCTGCTTGTAGACCAGCTCGCGGCCCTGCACATTCAACCGTTCGATGACGAACTCCTCCCCCAGGCAGATCTTCTGCTTGTGGGCCCGGCCAATCAGCTGCAGCTCGAATCCCTTGGCCCGCAGGTCGGCCTGCAGCGCTTCGGCGGCCTGCTGCCACTCGCTCTCCAGCTTGCGATGGTAGAGCAGGCTGATGCAGATCTGGCCTGACTGGGTCGAGAGGTAGTCGATCTGGAACAGCTTGCGGCGCAGCACGGGGTGCGGGCGCAGCCCCTCCAGCAGCATCGGCATCAGCTGGTTGATGAGGCGGCTGGCGGTGGGGAACTGGTCGACCCGGATGATCTCCTTGGTGGCCGGTGCATACATGCAGTGGTACAGGTCGTCACCGTCGTGCCAGATGCGAAACTCGGCGCGCATCCGGTAGTGTTCGGCGGGGGAGGCGTGCACTTCCAGCGCAGGCAGGGTGAAGTCGGCAAACAACCCGCAGAGGCGCTCGCGCTTCTCGTCGAGCTGGGCCTGATAGTCGGCCGGGGTTCGAAGGGGCGCCGGATCGGCGGAAACCTGCTGGGATTGGGTCATGATTTACCTCACATGCACACCGGTCTGGCCGGGTCGAAATCGGGGGAAGCCTGCAGCCACCCAAAGGGGCCCGATTTTAAAAGGCCGCCGCAGATTGTCCAGTATTTTGTGGTCAAGAAGTGTGCAGTCAGGCCGATAGCTGATCTACAGGCATGGTGGGAGGACACATTATGCAGATCGACGGAGTGGGCGCGGCCCAACCCAAGGGAGTGGGTGTTGCTCCCAAATCGCCCCAGCAGGCGGACTCGAAGCCGGTAAACAACGAGGACGAAGTCTCGTTGCACAAGGCGCCGAAATGGGCGCAGGTGCTGGTGCAGCAGGCGCTGCAGTTCGCGCTGGAGATCAATGGCCAGGGTTACAAGGCGCCCAAGGCGCAGGATCAGCCGGAGGCGGTGACCCCGGATACCCTGTTCGACTTCCAGTCGGTGGCCGACAACGTACTGCAGTTTGTCACCGGGCGGCTGGGGGCTGCCCGGGCCGACGGCAAGTCGGACGACAGCCTGACCGGCATGATGGAGCAGGCCCGCAAGGGGGTGGACAAGGGCTTTGGCGACGCCAGGAAGCAGCTCGGCGACTGGGCGGACAATTCCGACATCAAGACTGGCATGGATCAGAGCTACAAGCTGATCCAGGAGGGGCTCGATCAGTTCGAGAAGGAGTTCTTCGGCAAGGTCTCCACTACCGACATGGGCCAGGCCGAGATGGCCAGCCGCCAGCAGGGCTCGCTGGAGATCCAGACCAAGGATGGCGACAAGGTGGTGCTGCGCTTCAACGACAGCTGGCAGACCAAGTCCCAGAAGGATGACAGCGGCAGCCAGTTCAGCCTCAAGTCGAGTCAGAGCTTCAGCTTCTCGCTGGAGGGCAACCTGAGCAGCGAGGAGATGGACTCCATCGGCAAGCTGGTCAAGGGGATCGACGATCTGGCCGGCAACTTCTTCTCCGGCAATTTCGACGACCTGTTGAAGAAGGCGGGCGAGCTGAAGCTGGATGACAGCCAGCTGGCCTCCTATTCGCTCAAACTCAAGCAGAGCCTCAAGCTGAGCCAGACCTATCAGGGGGCGCACTCCCTGCAGGAGATGCTCAAGCCGCTGGCCGACTACCTGCCCAAGCTGGATCAGGTGCAGCAGCAGGCGGATACCCTGCTGCCGGCATCCCAGCAGCAGGCGCTGACACCGGCGGTGCTGGCAGCTCGTGGCCAGAGCGATCCGGCCCAGGTGGGCAGCTTCACCAGCTTCAACCAGCGGATGCTGGATGCGCTGCGGATGATCGGCCAGTTCCAGCCGGCGACGGATGCCAGCAGCAAGAGCGTCTGAACCGTTTCGAATCGAGGACCATGACCGGCCGTTTGCCAGCTCCTGCGGGGGCTGGCAAACTGGCCTTTTTCCCGATCCGGCCAGCCCATGAACCCGAAAAAGCCCAGAGACAAGCGCGAGCTTTGCTACCCCTTCATCTTCGAAACCCAGTTCCAGTGTGACTACGAGATCGCCACCGACGAGCTCTGCTGCCAGGTGGGCGCCGTGTTGTCACACCTGGCTCAGGAGGCCGAGATTGCGCCCATGCAGGCGGATCTCGCGGCGCTGCAGCGGCTTATCTACAACCTCAACGGCTCGGTGCGCGGGAGGCTCGGCATCTTCGAGGAGGATCTGGCGTGGCTGAAGGGGCGTTACGATCACTACAACGAGGCGAGCCGCGGCCGGGTCACCGGTTTCGTGCTGCCGCAAGGGCCGCAGCCGATCCCGACCCTGCATCTGTGCCGCTGCGGCAGCAAGAAGGTGGTACGGCTGCTGGTGCGGCTGGAGGAGAGCGGGGTGCGCTTCGACCTCATTCTCTATCGGTTCGCCAACCTGCTGGCCAACTTCTTCTTCGTGCTGACCGTCTACCTCAAGCAGCTGTGGCAGGTGGACGAGGTGCCCTACGTCAGCATCAACTACTGAATACGGCCAAAAAAGCTTTTGTTTTTCATGAAGATCAAACACGATCATCCCATTTGTCGGTCACCGGGATGGTTCCGGTAGCGCAGTGGGGAAGGTCATGACCATGCTTCATCTCAGTGGCAGTTCGTTCTTGATGCCGGGCAATCTCGCCTGGCGACCCCTGGCTGAATACGGCGAAGTGCAGGTGGCCCCCCACGGCCAGTGGTTGCAGACCCTGATGCACCAGAGCGCCGAGGCTGCGGCCGGGACCCACATCATCATCTGGCTGTGGGAAGATCTGGTGCCAGCCAGGACCCTGCAGGAGTGGGGCCGTCTGGCGCAGGATGAGCAGCAGCTGGCGGTCGCCGCCTTTGTCGACGCGCTCTGCCAGCCTCTGTTGCAGCATCTGCAGCGCCGCCCGCAGGATCATCTGCTGGTGGGGGCCTGCAGCCATGCCCCGCTCTGTGTCTATGGCCCGGCCCCTGCCGTGCTCGCCGCGCTGGCCAGTGCGTTCGAGCAGCAGATGGTTCGCCTGCGCCTGCAGCAACCCGGTTTGGATGACTTGCACCTGCCGCTCTGGCTGCAACAGCATGGCCGCCAGCACTGCTTCGATCGGCGCAACCTCTATCTGATGTCCTGCCCCTTCTCCATGGCCGGTCTGGCCAGCCTGGCGCAGTGGATTCTCCCCTTGCTGCAGCGGTTGCAGCAACCCGCCCACAAGGTGCTGGTGCTCGACTGCGACAATACCCTGTGGGGCGGCGTGGTCGGCGAAGACGGTGTCGGCGGCGTTCTGCTGGGGCAGGACGGCATGGGCCGGCTCTACCAGGCCTTTCAGCAGGCAGCCAGCCACTGGCACGGGCAGGGCATAGTGCTGGCGCTCTGCTCCAAGAATCTGGCGGACGATGTGTGGCGGCTGTTTGACGAGCATCCGGGCATGGTGCTGACACGGGCGCAGATCGCCGCTGCCGAAATTGGCTGGGAGCCAAAATCCCAGGGGCTGCGGCGGCTGGCCATGCGCCTCAATGTCGGGCTGGACAGCCTGGTATTCTGGGATGACAGCGAGCTGGAGCGGGCCGAGGTGCAGGCCAACTGCCCCGAGGTGATGGTGATGACCCCGCCGGCCGATCTCTGGAGCTGGCCGGATGCCCTGCTGACGCTGCCGGCCCTGTGCAGTCGCCACCAGAGCCGGGATGACGGCCTGCGGCAGCTCTCTTATCAGGCCCAGGCCGAGGCCGAAGTGGTGCGCCGGCAACTGGGCGACGAGCATGCCTTCCTGCGGCAATTGGCGCTGCAGGCCGACTGGCAGCCGCTCTCCCCGGGTCACCAGTTGCGAGCCGAACAGCTCAGCCAGAAGACCAATCAGTTCAACCTCTCCGGCCGCCGCTATCAGGCGGCGGAGCTGGTCCGGCTGGTCAGTGAGGGGGGCGACGTCTGGCTGGCCAGCCTGCGAGACCGATTCGCCGATCACGGCATGACGGCGCTGCTGGTGGTGCGCCCGCTCGACGAGGGCAGGGCGCTGCTGGATACCCTGGCCATCAGCTGCCGGGTGCTGGGGCGCGGCTTTGAATACTGGCTGCTGGCGCAACTGGCAAACCATCTGCGGGCGCAAGGCGTGACAGAGCTGGTCATCAGCCTGATTGCCACCACCCGCAACCAGCCGGCGCGGGATTTTCTGGCGAGCCTGCCCACCCGGCCGATAACCACTCCAGCGGGGTTGCTGCCGCTGGCGGACGAGCTGTTCCTCAGTCTGGATCTCTGCTCTCTTTCTCTCCCGTTTTTGGAGTTCTACGCCAATGAATGACCTTATCGCGCTGGCACACCAGCAGTTCCCCCAGGCCAGTATCAACGCACAGTCTGCCCTCGGCAGCTTTCCCGAGTGGGACTCTCTGGGTCACTTCAACCTGCTGCTGCTGGTCGAGCAGCACTATGCCGTGCGGTTCGAGCCGCAGGAGCTGGCCGAGTTGAAGAGCCTGGCCGACATCCAGCAAGCCCTGCAGAGCAAAGGGGTTGCCGTGTGAAACAGGCGCTCGAGCAGGCGCTGACCGAGCTGGGGATCCCCAGAGGCGGCGCCCTGATGGTGCACTCGGATGCCATGGTGGTGGCCCAGTTTGCCGGCATGGGCAACGCCGCAGGCATCGCGGCTTTCTGGACATGCCTGGAGCAGTGGCTGGGCGGGCACCTGCTGGTGCCGACCTTCAGTTACAGCCCGATGGCGGACGAGTGCTTCGACCCTGCGCAGACTCCGAGCAAGGTGGGCTTGATGACGGAGCTGTTCCGCCAGCGTGAAGGGGTAGTGCGCACGCGGGATCCCGTCTTCAGCATGGCGATCAGCGGCCCGCAGGGGCCTGCACTGGTGGCGCGGGAGTGTCACGACTGTTTCGGTCAGGAGAGCCCGTTCGGCTGGCTGGCGGAGCAGGACGGCTGGCTGCTGGGGCTGGGTTGCCACCCCGACCGCATCACCTTCACCCACTACGTGGAGCAGCGGCTGGCTGTCTCTTATCGCTATCACAAGATGTTTGCTGGCCGGGTGCGCGTCGATGGCCGCGTGCGGGAGTGGCTGGCGGATTACTATGTGCGCGACCTGTCGCTGGCCAGCGAAATCGACCTCTCCCGGCTGGTGGCCCTGTTGCAGCAGCGGGGCGCCTGGCGCCAGACGCTGTGCCAGCGGGTGCCGGTCTGGGCGGTGTCGTGCCGCGACTTTATCTTGGCTGCCGGCGAATTGCTGGCGGCGGCCCCATACGCCCTGATCCGGGCGGGAGGAGAACCCCATGCAGTTTGATCATATCGGACTGGTGGTGCCGGACCTGGCGAGCGGTGTGGCCTATTGCCGCGACGTGCTGGGGCTGAGCCGCTTCTCGGCGGCGGTGGAAGATCCGCTGCAACGGGTCTGGGTGCAGTTCGTGCATGACGACCATGGCCTCTGCTACGAGCTGGTCGCCCCGGCCGGCGAGGAGAGCCCGGTCGCCCAGGTGCTCAAGACCCGGCGCAACGTCATCAACCACCTTGCCTATCGGGTGAGCAGCCTGCAGGAGAGCGCTGAACGGCTGCGCGCACGGCGCCACCTGCCCCTCGGGCCCAGCCAGCCGGCCATCGCGTTTGGCGGCGCCCACGTCCAGTTTTTCCTGAGCCCGCTTGGCCACATTGTCGAATTGATCGAGGCACCCACCCCATGAGTTTTTCACCCAAGAGCGGCTATCTGCCCACCGACTGGGACGACCAAGCACAGATCGGTGAACAGCTGCATCGGCTGCTTACCCTGCAATTTCCACTCAACCGCAGCCTGACCGGGGACGGGGTACGGCAGTCGCTGGCCCTGTGGCGCGAGCACTGCCTGCCCGAGCTGCAGATTCATGAAGTAGCCAGCGGTACCGAGTGCTTCGACTGGACCGTGCCTGACGAGTGGAACGTGCGGGAGGCCTACATAGTGGGGCCGGATGGACGCAGGGTGGTGGACTTCCAGGATCACAACCTGCATCTGGTTGGTTACTCGGAGCCGGTGCGCTGCACCCTCTCGCTGGCCGAGTTGCAGCCCCATCTTCACTCTCTGCCCGAGCAGCCAGACGCCATTCCCTATGTGACCTCCTACTACAAGCGCCGCTGGGGCTTCTGTCTGCCCCATCGGCTGCGTGAGGCGCTGCCGGAGGGGGAATATCAGGTGGTGATCGATGCCACCCTGGCACCGGGCTCGCTCACCTATGGCGACTGGGTGCTGCCGGGGGAGAGCAAGCAGGAGATCCTGCTGTCGAGCTACACCTGCCACCCCTCCATGGCCAACAACGAGCTCTCCGGCCCCTGTGTCGGCGTCTTTCTGATGGCCTGGCTGGCGTCACTGCCCACACGCCGCTACAGCTACCGGCTGATGCTGGTGCCTGAAACCCTGGGGGCCATCGTCTATCTCTCCCGCCATCTGGACCAGCTCAAGCAGCGCACTCTGGCCGGCTTCAATCTGACCTGCCTTGGCGATGATCGTGGCTACTCCTTCCTGCCCTCACGCCAAGGCAACACGCTGGCGGATCGCATTGGTCGCCATGTGCTCGGTCATCTTGCGCCGGGCTACAAAGCCTACAGCTTCCTGGAGCGGGGCTCCAACGAGCGGCAGCTGTGTGCGCCCGGCATCGATCTGCCGGTCACCTCGGTGATGCGCAGCCGATACGGCTGTTATGCCGAGTACCACACCTCGCTCGATGACCTCTCACTGGTGACGCCGGCCGGTCTGACTGGCGGCTTCATGGCGCTGCGCCGGGCCATCGAGTGTCTGGAGCGGGACGAGCGCTGCGAGATCACCGTGCTGGGCGAACCCCAGCTCGGCAAGCGGGGGCTCTATCCGGATTTGTCGACCCGCTATTCGGGCTGGCAGGTGCGGGAGATGATGAATCTGCTGGCCTACAGCGACGGCAAGCTGACCCTGTTCGAGATCGCCGAGACCATTGGGGCGCCGTTCTGGCGGGTGGAGCCGCTGGCGCGGATGTTGCTGGATGCCGGGCTGCTGCGTCGTCTCAGCCCGCAACCAGACTACTCGATCACTAGATAGGCTGGCTCTGGGTAATCACCAGCTCGGCCGCGGGCAGCGGACTGGCGTGCAGCAACTCGCTGAAGGTCTGACGGCGTGACAGCTACTGCTCGGAGGCGTTGGAAATGGCCTTGATCATCAATGGTTTCCTGTGGTGGTGTCGCCGGCCGGGGTCGACAGGCAGTGCACCACTTCATATTCGAGGTAGTCGGCCAGTCCCAGCCAGTCCTGGCGCTCCTGGCACTGCAGCAGGGCGGCTACCAGCCCGGGCGGCATGTTGCCCTGCTCGGTAAGCACCTCTTGCAGCAGTTCCGGCAATGCCTGACTCGCGGCGACCGACTGCCCCAGCCGAAACTGGTGCGCCAGGGCGGTAATGCGGGTGATCTGGCCGTTTTTCATTGCACGTACTCCGGGTGATAGCGGCAGCCGGCGATCTCCGCCCCTTCCCGGCTGCAGTTCCAGAACTGCACCTCGGGGTGGCGCGCTATGTAGCGCTCTAGCTCGGTGCGGTAGGCGGAAAAGTTCGGATTGGTCTTGACCCGCCGGCCATGGCCGTCGAGGGCCCAGCTGAGTGCCAGCGCGGCGCTGGGGCCGAGGGCACCGTCGGCCCAGCCCGAGTGGGTGAGCTCGCCGGGAAAGGCGAAGTCGGTGCCCAGCAGGATGACCTGGCGGCAACCCATCTGCACGGCGAGATCCACGGCGGGATGAATGACGCTGCCGCCCGAGTGCAGCACGCCCTTGGGGAGCGTCTGCCGCAGCTGCTGATACATGGGGCTGCGGGAGTAGGCGGTCTTGCGCGGCCCCTGCCAGGCCAGCAGGGCTGCCGTGGGAACCGTGGGGTAGTAGACCAGGGTGGTCTGGGCCGACTGGGCGGCGGGCAGCCGGTTGCCGTCGATGGCGTCATCTATGGTGACGACGATGTCGGGCCGGATGCCGTGGCCAAGCAAAAACGCCAGCGCGGTATCGACACTGATCAGCAGGTAGTCCTGCCGACGGCGCTGCAACTGGGCCTGCAAGGTGGCCAGGTTGTGCTGCAGGGTCGGGCCGCTCGCCACGATCAGGGCCTGCTTGCCCTGAGCCAGACCAAACAGGGACGCCACATCGCCGTCGCCGGCCAGCAGATCGCGGTTTTCGGCCAGCCGCCTAGTGACGTCGGGGTGCTCGGCATCGAACCTGGCCCGGGCGAACGGCAAGTCTATTTCACTCACCAGCCGGTCGCGGATGCGGGCGGCGGCATCTTCCACTAGCAACAGTTCGGGCGGCAGGGCGAAGAAGGGCAGTCGCACCTCCCCCTCGTCGCCGGCCATCATCAGCTCGACCCTAGGGTCAGTCAGCCAGTCCTGCTGGTCCAGCAGCCGCAGCACCAGGGCAAACAGGGCGCCATTCATGATCTTCACTTCCAGCCGCTTGAGGCTGTTGCGCCCCAGCAGGGCGCGCGGCAGATCGCCGAGCCCGGTGCCGTAGAGGTGCAGCACCGGCTGCTCGGGCAGGCTGGCGGCCTGCAGCTCGGCTTCCTTCACTCGATCGTGCCGGCTGGTGAGCTGGATGCCGTGGAGACTGAGGGTGGAGCCGAGCCCCTCGGTCAGCTCGGCCGGCAGGCTTTCCACGTCCTGTGCCAACAGGCGGGGCCAGAGGGCGGGCCAGCGCTGGCTGATGAGCCTGCCGTGCTGGTTGAAGAGATCATCACTCATCGTTGTCTATCCACTCCCAGCTCAGCGGTTGATTGGCACTCAGGTTGCGGTTGACCCGCTTGCCGATGAGCCGATCGTAATCGGCGGGGGGCAGGCCGAGGGCGGGGCGCACCGATTTGATGTGCGCTGCGGTGAGCTCCTCGCCAGCGGCCATCTCCTTGACCAGATAGAGGGAGCGGCGAAACGCGCGGTTGCCCTGTTCACTGGCGGTTAGCTGGTAATCGGCTACCCCGAGGGCGGCATGGGCGGTATTGACCGAGGCTACCAGCTCGGTGAGTTCGGCTGGTTCCATGGAGAAGGCGCAATCCGGCCCGCCATCGGCGCGGGCCAGGGTGAAGTGCTTCTCGATGAGGGTGGCCCCGAGCGCGGTGGCGGCGATGGCCGTGGCCGATCCCAGGGTGTGATCGGAGAGCCCCACCTCGACCCCGAAGCGCTGGCGCAACATGGGGATGGTGCGCAGGTTGTATTCGGCTGCCGGCGCCGGATAGCCGCTGACGCAGTGCAGCAGGGCCAGCTGGCCGTTGCCGTGCTTGAGCGCCATCTCGACCGCGGCGGCGATCTCGGCCTCGTTCGCCATGCCGGTGGACATGATGAGCGGCTTGCCGGTCTGGGCGGCGTAGCGGATGAGGGGAAGATCCACCAGCTCGAAGGAGGCGATCTTGTAGGCCGGGCAGTCGAGGGATTCCAGCAGATCCACCGCGCTGAAGTCGAACGGGCTGCTGAAGACCGTCAGCCCCAGCTCGCGCCCCTTGGCAAACAGGGCCTGATGCCACTCCCAGGGGGTGTGCGCCCACTGGTAGAGATCGTACAGGTTGTGGCCATCCCACAAGCCGCCATGGATCTGGAACTCGGGCCGGTCGCTGTTGAGGGTGATGGTGTCGGGCCGGTAGGTTTGTAGCTTGACCGCACTGGCCCCGGCCTCCTTGGCGGCGGTCATGATGGCCAGTGCGCGATCCAGGTTGCCGTTGTGGTTGGCCGACAGCTCGGCGATCACGTAGGGAGCCTGCGCCGGGCCGATGGATTGATGGGCGATCTGCATCTGTGTTCAGACTCCTGTGCCAAGTTGCCAGCCTTGCGGCGCCGGCTGCCAGGGGGCAGGGGGCGCTATCTGCGGTGGCTCGGCAAGATAGAGGGGAAATTGGGAGAAAATTGTCTGCAATCGATGTGCCAGCTCTTGCCACTCCGTGGGCTGAAGTGGCCGGGTGGCCTGCCATGTCAGCCGCCGGCCGTTCAGCGTCAGGGTGAGCAGCGGCTGGTTATCGCAAAGGAAGCGCCACTGCCGGCCATCTGGTAACAGCTGATAATCCGATTGTTGCAGCAACCGGGCGGTGAGCCGATCCAGCCCCAACCCGTCCACCAGCTGCTGGCCACGGTGGCGGTAGTCGTCTGACTGTTGTTCAAGCCGTTGCAGAGCCTGCAGCAGCCGCTCAGGCTCGGCCAGTTCGCTCAGGGTCAGCCGCTCGGCCAGCTGAAAGCGGGCGATCACCTGGTCGTTGAACTGCTGGTTGTCGACGATGGGCACCGCCAGGGTCGGCAGGCCGAGACAGGCCCGCTCCCAGGTCATGCCGCCGGCGGCGCCGATGGCCAAGTCGTGCCGGCTCATCAGGTCGGCCATCTGGTCGCTCTGGCGCAGCAGCACCAGGTCAAGGTCGGCCAGCTCGGCCACTCTCTGCTCCAGCTCGGGCCAGAAGGGATTGGCGCCGCCCGCCACCAGGGTCCAGCGGATGGTGCGGGCCCAGGGCAGCCTAGCCAGGCTGTTGAGGGTGATGAGGCAGGCGCCGGCCGGGTCGGCGCCGCCAAAGCAGATAAGCCCCCTTTGCCACCGGTCTGTATGTTGACGTGCCAGCTGGCGATAGGCGGGGCGCAGCAGGGCATAGTCGGTGCCCAGCAGCAGCCGGCAATCGGCAGGGGTGAGCGGCTGGTAATCGGCGGCGCGGCGCAAGGGGCCCTGATCCAGCAGCAGCTGGCAGTGGTGCGGTCGATCGGCCAGATCATCGATCACCAGCACACGGCGGCAGTGGGCGGCCAGCTGGGTTTCGAGCCGCTGGTCAATCTGGTAGTGATCGAACACCAGCCAATCGGGCTGCAGGCGAGGCAGGGCACCAGCGTCATCGAGCGTGCCAAGGGGATGATGGTGATGGGGCCGCAGCAGTGACAGCAGGTGCGCCGGCAGATCGTGGCAGAGGAAGTGGCACTCGGCCCCGGCGGCGTGCAGCCGATCGGCGATGGCCAGGCAACGCATCAGGTGGCCCAGCCCTATTTCGGCGCCGGCGTCGAGCCGGAAGGCAACTTTAAACGTCATCTTGGGCCAGCACTTGATAGAGCAGTTCGGCCAGGTGCCAATCTTCCGGCGTGTCGATGTCGACTACCCTATGCCGCGGCAATATGTGGCCAATCCCCTCTCCCCCCACCGGGCTGATCCCTCCCAGCCAGGCCGCGCGACTGCCCCAGTAGAATTGGCCGGCATCCTGATACGCGGGCTCCAGATCCTGGGAGCGTTTCGCCATCTGCTCCGGCCAGAACGGCGTGACCCGGCCCTGTTCGTCCATGCGCACCGCCCGCTGGATCGGGAAGCCGAATTCGGCCACCGTGTAGACGAAGGGAGCCTGGCTGGCGAGCAGGCGAGCGTGGGCGGCGCGCAGGTCGGCGGCCTGGATCAGCGGCACGGTGGCATAGATGCAGCAGTAGTGCTCTGCCTGGATGCCGAGCTGGTCGAGCCGCTGGATGGTGTCGATGACCACAGGGGTGGTGCCGGTATGATCATCGGCGAGGTTGGCTGGCCGCAAAAATGGCACTTCCGCCCCCAGTTGACGAGCGACCTTGGCAATCTCCTCGTCATCGGTGGAGACCACCACACGACTGAAACAGCCCGAGTCTCTGGCCGCCTCAATGGCGTAGGCAATCATGGGCAAGCCGCAGAAGGGACGGATGTTCTTGCGGGGAATGCGCTTGCTGCCGCCCCGTGCCGGGATGATGGCGATGGCCATGATGCTCTCTCCCTGAGGAGCCCGACGTGGTCGCCGGGCCGGATAATTGATGACAACTCGTTGATTATTTTTGAGATTATACCGAGTTTTCATCTTATATTATTGAGCTTTGCTACGGAATTGCCCGGCGATGGTCGATAACATGGGCAAGTGATGGGACGTCATTGGTATTGAACATGAGTTATGGTGTCGAATTGCGCCCGCTCCAGCCCTGGGATCTGCCCACTCTACGACGCTGGCGCAACCAGGACGAGGTGCGGTTGCAGATGGTGGAGCAGGCGCTCATCTCCCCCAGTCAGCAACGGCAGTGGTTCGTCAGCAGCCTGGAACGGCCTGACCAGCAGCACTGGGTGCTCTGGTGCCGCGGCCTGCGGGCTGGCTACGTCAACCTGAAAGGGGAGATGAGGCAGTCTTTGCTGGGGCAGCCGGTGGCGGATGCCGGCCTCTATCTGGGCCGCTCCAGCGTGCGCCACCCTATGCTGGCCGTCGCTGCCGCCCTGTCACAGCTCGATCAGGGCTTCGATACCTTCGGGCTCGGCTGCATCCGCACCCTGGTGCGCACCGGCAATGACGCCGCCCTGCGCCTCAATGCGCAGCTCGGCTATCGCCAACAGGGGCAACAGGGCGACTTCATCGCCCTCGAACTGCAGCCCGCCGACTATTATGCCGCCCGAGAACGGCTACGGAGATTTTTCAGATGACTATAGCGTTGGAACAGGTTTTTGCCGATGCCCTCGGCATCGACGTCGGCAGCGTCAGCGACCAGCTGGCCTACAACAGCATTCCCCAGTGGGACTCCGTCGCCCACATGGGCCTGATCGCCCAGCTGGAGGACTGCTACGGCGTGCTGCTCGATACCGATGACATCATCGACATGAGCTCGGTCGCCAAGGCGCGGGAGATCCTCGCCAAGTACGGGGTCGCCCTCTGATGCAGGGGCTGCTGCAAGGCAAGCGGGTGTTGATCACCGGCGCCGGGCGCGGCATCGGGCTCGCCATTGCCCGGTTGTTTGCCGCGCAGGGGGCCGAGCTGTGGCTGGCGGGGCGTGACGAGGCGGCCCTGAGCCGGCTGGCCGATGAACTCGGCGCCGAGTTCGGCGTGTCTTGTCACTCGCTCTGTGTCGATGTGGCACAGCCGCAGGCAGTCAAGCAGGCCTTTCAGCAGCTGTTTGCCCAGACGCGCCAGCTGGACGTGCTGGTCAACAATGCCGGCATGCTGGAAGAGGGGCTGCTCGGCATGGTCAATCAGGCCCAGCTGGAACAGACCTTCAGTCACAACACCTTCAGCGTGGTCTATTGCAGCCAGTATGCCGCCCGCCTGATGCAGCGCAGCGGTGGCGGCAGCATCATCAATCTGGCCTCCCTGATGGGGCGGGTGGGGGCCGCCGGCCTTTGTAGCTATGCCGGCAGCAAGGCGGCGGTGATCGGCATCACCCAGTCGCTGGCCAAGGAGCTGGCCGCCAGCCGTATCCGGGTCAATGCCATCGCCCCCGGCTTCATCGACACCGAGATGGCCCACGCCATCCCGGACGACAAGTTTGCCGAGCGACTCGCCAGCATCGCCATGGGGCGCATCGGCACGCCGGACGAAGTGGCCAAGGTCGCGCTGTTTCTCGCTTCCGACCTGGCAAGCTATGTGACCGGTCAGGTCATCGGCGTGGATGGAGGCATGACGGTCTGATGGATCACGCGCACGCACTGCTCGCCCACCTGCGGGAAGACAACCCGGCGCCGGCCTGGTGCGATCCGCAAGAGGGCTGGCTCTCCTACGGCGAGCTGGCACGGCGGGTGGCGCGGCTGGCGGCCAGTTATCCGGACGAGCGCAACCTGGTCTATCTGCCCTTTTTCACCCGCACCGCCCACCTGCTGCACTATCTGGCCGCGCTCAAGCTGGGGCATGCCGTGATGCTGGCAGACCCGGCCCTCCCAGCGAGCCAGCACGATGCCAGCTGCCGGCAGTTTGGCGTGAGCTGGCGGGTCAATGACGCCGGCCAGCTGGAGCGGCTCGCCGCGACGACGCCCACCCTGCACCCGGTGCTGGCGGTATTGCTGCCGACCTCGGGCAGCACCGGCAGCGCCAAGTGGGTGCGGCTGTCGGGGCGCAATCTGGCTGCCAACGCCGCCTCCATCGCCGACTATCTGACGCTGACAGCGGCCGAGCGGGCCATCACCAGCCTGCCGCTGTACTACTCCTACGGCTTGTCGGTGCTCAACAGCCATCTGCTGGTGGGCGCCTCCCTGGTGCAGCACGAAGGGAGCGTGCTGGAGCGCGACTTCTGGCAGCAGATCGATCTGCACGAGGTGAGCAGCTTTGCCGGAGTGCCCTTTACCTATCAGATGCTGGCCCGGCTGCGCTTTGACTGGGCCCGCTACCCCTCGTTGCAAACCCTGACTCAGGCGGGCGGGCGTTTAGAGCCCGCGCTGGCACAGCAGTTTGCCGAGCAGGCCCTGCGGCTGGAGCGGCGCTTCTTCGTCATGTACGGCCAGACCGAGGCCACCGCCCGCATGGCCTGGCTGGCGGCGCCCGAGGTGGCCGCTCATCCCGATGCCATCGGCCGCGCCATTCCCGGCGGCCAGTTCGCTTTGCGCGCGCTGGAGGGGGGCAAACCCGGGGAGGGGGAGCTGGTCTATCGCGGCGACAACGTCATGCTGGGCTACGCCGGCACGGCCGAGGATCTGGCGCTGGGCGCCCAGCTGCAGGAGCTGGCCACCGGCGATCTGGCCCGTTGCGATGAGGCGGGCCGCTACTACATCTGCGGCCGGCTCAGCCGTTTTCTCAAGCTGTTCGGCAAGCGGGTCAGCCTGGCGGAGGTCGAGAGCCAGCTCCATTGCTGGGGCTGGACGGGGGCCTGCGGCGGGCGTGATGACAGCCTGCTGGTGGTCGTCGAGCCCCGCGGTGACCAGCCGGCCGACGGCTTGCAGCGTGAGCTGGCGCAATGGCTGCAGGCCCCGCCGCGGGCGGTACAGGTGGTGCAGGTGCCACAACTGCCGCGCACCGCCAATCACAAGATTGACTACGCCGCTCTGGCCAGACTGGCGGGGGAGGCGTGATGGAGCAGTTGCTGAGCGCGCCGGTCTTCGCCCTGCCCCAGGCCGCCAAACAGGCGCTGCTGCTGGCGCGGCTCAACGCGCTGACTGCGCACCATCAGGCGCACTGCACGGCCTATGACAATGTGCTGCAAGCCTTCGGCTGGACGGCCGCGGCGACCGACTACGATGCGCTGCCTTACCTGGCGGCCCGGCTGTTCAAACTAGCCCAGTGGCAGAGCGTGCCGCAGAGCGAGGTGTTCAAGGTGCTCACCTCGTCGGGCACCACGGGTTCACCATCACGGATCGTGCTGGACAGGGAGACCGCCGCCCTGCAGAGCAAGGTGCTGGTGAAGATCTTGCAGGAGTTTGTCGGCAAGCAGCGCCTGCCCATGCTGCTGGTGGAGCAACCCGCCCTCATCCAGAACCGCAGCGGCTTTTCGGCGCGCGGCGCGGGCGCGCTGGGGCTCTCTTTCCTCGGCCGTGATCATACCTATGCTCTCGACGAGCAGATGCGGCCCAACTGGCCGGTGATAGAGGCTTTTTGTGACAAATATGCCGGCCAGCCGGTGCTGCTGTTCGGCTTCACCTTCATGATCTGGCAATGCCTGCTGGAACCGCTGCGCGAGCGCGGCCTGCAACTGCCGCTGACGCAGGGTATTTTGTTTCACAGCGGCGGCTGGAAAAAGCTGCAGCACCTGGCGGTGGACAATCCCGCCTTCAAGGCCCGCTGCCGGGAACAGCTGGGGCTGGGCCGGGTACACAACTTCTACGGCATGGTGGAGCAGGTGGGCTCCATCTTCGTCGAGTGCGAGCAGGGTCACTTGCATGCTCCCGTGTTTGCCGATGTACAGGTGCGCGATCCGCTCAGCCATCAGCCGCTCGGGATTGGCAGCCCAGGCCTGCTGCAGGTGCTCTCCGCCATTCCCGGCAGCTATCCCGGCCACAGCCTGCTGAGCGAGGATCTCGGTGTGCTGCTGGGGGAGGATGACTGCCCTTGTGGCCGCCATGGCCGTTATTTTCACGTAGCGGGACGCCAGCACGGCGCCGAGGTGAGGGGATGCAGCGACACCTTTCAATGACCCCGTCCGGGGTGGCCACCGGGCTCTGGCAGGAGGGGCCGGCGGTCAGCTTCGTGGCGCCGGCTGCGGGCTGGCAAACCTTCTGCCCGCAGCCGCTGCCCTGCTTTGCCCCTGTCATCTGCGACTTCGTGGCGGCGCTGTCGACCCGCCTGCAACAGGAGGGTCGTCGTCACCCTGATCTGGCCGCGTTCGGTTTCTGGCTGCGGCCCCGTCAGCTGGCCAGAGAACAGCAGCGCTTGCAGGGGCGGGGGCCGCTGGGGGTCACCTTTCACCTGGTGCCCTCCAACGTGCCGACGGTGGCCTTCTACTCCTGGCTGGTGGCTCTGTTGATGGGTAACCCCTGCGTGGTGCGGCTTTCGTCACGCCGCGATCCGCAGCAGGAGGCCATGTTGACGATCCTCAACGAACTGTTCAGCCTCGGTGAATGGCAAGAGATCGCTGCCCGTACCCGCTTCATTCGCTATGACCACGACGAGGGTATCACCGCCTGGCTGTCGGCGCGCTGCCGGCTGCGCATCATCTGGGGCGGCGACGAGACCATTCGCCAGGTGCGGGCCATTCCCTTGGCACCCACGGCGCAGGAGGTGGTGTTTCCGGATCGCCGCTCGATGGCGGTACTCGACAGCCGCTGGCTGGCGGGGCTGGATCCGCAAGAGTGGCAACGGACGCTGGATGCCTTGCAGCAGGACTGTACCCGTTTCAACCAGCAGGCCTGCGCCTCGCCGACCACCCTCTGCTGGCTGGGTGAGCCCGACGAGGGACTACGCCGCCGCTTGCTGGAAGCCCTGTTCGCCCCCTTTGCCACCGATCCCGCCCTGGCGATGGAACGACTCATCCACAGTCAACAAAATGCCGCCGAGCAGGGGGCAATGAAGGTGACCGGCTTGCCCGGCGTCACCTTATTGACTCCGACCAGCACGCTGCGGCTCGCACACGTCGGAGGAGGTACAGTTGCCGAATTTGTGGCCGATACCCTGAATGAGCTGCTGGCACAGCCCTGGGGCATGCAGACCTGCGTCTGGGTCGGCGGTGACAGGGGCGGGGTCGAAGCGGTGCTGCCGACTGCCCCCACCTGCCGGATTGACCGGGTGGTGGCGCCGGGACAGGCGCTCGCATTCGAATGGCACTGGGATGGTATCGACATGCTGCAACTGTGCAGCCGTGGCCTCAGCCGACGCGAATAATCGGGTGTGGCTCACATAAATCCCGCAGCTTCAATGGATTAGCTTGGTCAGGCATACCTCTTGCAGTAAAACCTGACAGAGAGGGAGAAGGGTTGACAGGGACCGTGCGGTAGCCTTGCCCATTTTCTCCCATCCGCTTCTTTTCTATTCATTTTCCCTTGGATTTCCCTATGAAAGTCAGCGTATTGGTGCCCGTCTACAATCTGGCGTGCTTCATCGAACCCTGCCTGCTCAGCCTGCTCGAGCAGCAGACGGATTTCGAGTTCGAGGTGATCGCCATCGATGACGGCTCGAGTGATGACTCCTGGTCCATCATGCAGCGGCTGGCACGGCAGTGGCCGGCCCTGCGGGCCCTGCAAAACGAACAGAACATGGGGCTGGCCAGAACCCAGAAGCGGCTGCTTGGTGAAGCAAAAGGGGCCTACCTTGCTTATGTGGATGGCGATGACCTGGCCTTGCCGGGCAAGCTGCAGCGGCAGGCCGACTATCTGGACACGCACCCCGGCTGCACACTTTGCTATCACGAGGCGGAGATGTTTGATGATGAGACCGATGCGCGCATCAAGCTCTTCACTCGCGATTACTACAACGCCCGTTACCTCGAACCCGTGATGACGCGGGAGGCGTTGATCCGCTTCGGGGTCTTCGTCAATGCCAGCTCCATCATGTTCCGCCGCTATGACGGCATGGCTGATGCCATCGATGAAGGGTGCAAGATCATTCTCGATTATCCCTGGCACATCCTGAATCTCTCCCTCAATCCTGGCACCCTGGATTTTATCCCCGAGCTGCTGGGGCGTTATCGCTTCCATACCCAGAGCTTCGGCGGGCAGACCCGCAAGTCTGCAGAGCGCCGTGAGCAGTCGCTGCGCGACCTGCTGCGCGCCTGTGACAATGCGGCTGCGTTTGGCGCGGACCCGGTGATCATTGCCCAGGGGCGTGCCCATCACTACTACTCTGCCGCGCTCTACTTTTTGCGGCAGGATGACGTCGTCCGCTTCACACAGCTCATCGAGCAGTCGGTGGTAGAGGTTGCGGAGTTGGCGCCAGGCTGGTTCTTCGACGAGCGGCATCAACTGGCGTGGGAAGAACGGAAGACCCCGAAATCAGTATTCGCACGGTTGTTTTAACATCAGCCAAGAGGACTTAAATGAACAATGTGTTTTCCCAACAAGTTGAGCTATTGTATATAAAGAGCAATAGACTAATAGATCTAATAGAAGACCGAACTGTATTTGGAATTTTTGGAACAGGCCAGCTTGCTCAGAATTGTTATGATCAACTTATAAAGTTTGGGCATACGGCATCCTATTTTGTGGGTAGAAATGAAGATGAAGGTATATTTATGAACCTTCCGCTTAAGACTATAAAATATATCTCCTCAAAAACAGCACCTTTACTGATCGCATCTACATGGGCAAAAGAAATAACGCTAGATTTAAGACGTGCTGGGTTTGTAGGGGAAGTGTTTGTTATAGACCCCTTTGTTACTGTATTTGAACGCATGACAATTACTGATAAGAATGAGCTAATCAATTTTTATTCATCATTAGAAGATGATGCTTCTAAGAAAAGTTTGATTGACCTCATTTCCTTCCGTTGTGGTAATGTAGATAGTATATCCGTTAGTAGCTATCCACAATATATGTCACCCAATGTTGGATATTCAACCGCTGATATAATTATTGATGGCGGGGCATACATCGGCGATACGATTAAAAGCTTGGATGAGCACAATATTATTGTGCGAGAAATTCATGCTTTTGAGCCAGATTCAGAAAATTTTCAAGCTCTGCTCCGTTATGGAGATAAAACAAAGTTAAAAGTGATATCTAACAATTTAGGCTTATGGTCATCAGCACAAGAGCTCAATTTTTCGGATAATGATACCATCTCGTATGGACGACGAGTCGATGAAAAAGGCGAGGTGGCTATCAATGCGATTAGCATTGATGACTATGTAAAGTCGAATGGCATAGCTCCAACGGTTATCAAACTAGATATTGAGGGCGCTGAAATGCATGCTCTTGTGGGGGCAAAAAATACAATTACTACTCGAAAACCAAAATTAGCGATCAGTCTTTATCACTGTCAATCGGATTTATGGCGTATACCAGAGTATATAAAGTCACTTAATCCAGATTATCTTTTTTATTTGGGGCATCATAGAAACAGCTGGATGGAAACAGTGCTATATGCCCAAAGTAAAAATTCTTAGAGCAAAATATAAATGAAATATCAGGCAATCGTCATTGGCGCCGGGCTTTCGGGCGCCGTCATGGCTGAACGAATGGCCAGCCAGCTTGGCTGGAAGGTGCTGGTGCTGGAACAGCGCGACCACATCGGGGGCAACTGTTTCGACGAGTATGACAAGCATGGCGTGCTGATCCATCGCTATGGGCCGCACCTCTTCCATACCGACAGCAAGGAAGTGTGGGATTACCTGTCGCAGTTTACCGAGTGGTTGCCTTACGAGCATCGCGTGCTGTCGCGCATCGATGGGCAACTGGTGCCTATCCCGTTCAACCTGACCAGCATCGAACGCTGTTTCCCCGCCGACAAGGCCGGCGCCATGATTGAGGCCCTGCGTACCCGGTTCGGGGATGGCGCCAGAGTGCCGATTCTCGAACTGCGCAAGGAGCAGTCTCCCCTGCTGGGTGAACTGGCGGATTTCATCTATCAGAAGGCGTTCGTCAACTACACCAGCAAACAGTGGGGAGTCCCCCCCGAGCAGATCTCCCCCGAGGTGACGGCGCGGGTACCTGTGGTGGTCAGCCGGGATGATCGCTACTTCACCGACCCCTGGCAGGCGGTGCCGGCCGTAGGCTATACCGCCATGTTTGAGCGCATGCTTGCGCATCCGCTGATTGACGTGAGGCTGTCGACCCCCATGGCAGAGCACGTCAGGCTGGATTGGCAGCAGAAGCGGGTGCTGCTGGATGGCGAGCAATTTGATGGCCCCTTGATCTATACCGGGATGCTGGATCATCTGCTGCCGGCAGAGGGGAATTACCTGCCATACCGTTCACTGCGTTTTGAGCATCGCCATCTGGCACTGGAGCAATTTCAACCGGTCACCACCGTCAATTATCCAAATGAAGAAGCCTTCACACGGATCACCGAGTTCAAGCATTTCAGCGGGCAGGTACATCCCGGTACCAGCATCGTTTACGAATATCCCTGTGACTATCAGCCGGAACAGGGGCTAGAGCCCTACTACCCGCTGTTTACCGATGTAGCCAAACAGCATTATCAAGCGTGCCGTGATGAGTTGACCCGGTTCCCGCAGCTGATTGCTTTGGGCCGCCTTGCCGAATATCGCTATTTTGATATGGATGATGCGGTGAACAATGCGTTGAATCACTTTGCCAAGCACACGACAACTCTTTGAACCTTGGATACACATGCCGTGACCAAACCACTGTTATCTGTATTAATGCCTGTCTATAACTGTGCAGAATATATCGAAGAAGCTCTTGCTAGTATCCAGGCTCAAACTTTCACAGACTTTGAAGTGCTGGTGATCGATGACGGTTGCAGTGATGAGACACCTGCAATTGTTCGGCGTATAGCTTGTCATGATCAACGGATCAAGATCATTTCCCGGGAAAATCGCGGAATTGTCGATTCTCTTAACGAAGGGGTGGCATTAGCCCAGGGCAGATGGTTGGCCCGCATGGATGGCGATGATATTTGTGAGCCCCATCGTTTCTCTTGTCAGTTGGCTTTTCTCAACGCTCACCCAGAGGTAGACATTGTTGGAAGCTGGGTGCAGCTTTTCGGGGCTCGCAGCGAGATCTGGCATCACCGCCGGGAAGATACATTTATTAAATTCATGCTGTTGTTTCGTTCATCTGGGTTCAGCCATAGCTCTATCATGGGTAAAATCGAGTTTTTTCAGAATTTTGCATATGACAAAAAATATGAAGATGTCGAGGATACTGAGCTCTGGTCCAGAATGGCACTTTGTAGTGGAGTTAAATTTGCCAACATCCCGGAAGTATTGGTCCATTACAGAGTTCATGATGCTCAAGTCTCAAAAATAAAACGAACGCGTCAAATGATTCTTTATCGGCAGATCATGAGCAAATACATGCTAACTCTCGGCGTCGCGGACATAGATATTGAGGCGCATGAATGGTGCTGTGATCTGCGAAGTGATTTAAGTGATGTAGAGTTAGAACGGATTTATTTATGGCTAGAAAAACTCAGTAGTAGTATCAGAGCTGACTGGAAGGATGATTTTGGCGTGATATCTGAACGTTGGGCCAGACTTTGTGCGTTGAATGGACATGCAAATAAGAAAGATGGCCTGTTTGGGTTTCGCCCCGTGACCTGGCTGTACAAGACGCTACCCGTATTGAACTATAATAAGCAGGGTTAACTCATGAATCTCATACTGTTTCCCTTCGATCGTGTCATCAAGGGAGCAAACATTGCTATCTATGGTGCTGGAGAAATTGGCGAATATTTCCTGCGACAGTTGGCTGCAGTTCCTTTTTGTCATGTGGTTTGGCTGGTCGATAAAAAATTTAAGTCCTTGGGAAAACAGCAACAACTCATTTCTTTACCACCGGCGTTGATGGATTGGCAACAGCCTGATCAAATTATTATTGCTTCTCAATTATTTGAAGAAGAGATAACAAAGTATCTTGTTAGTGAGGGCGTTGATCCTACGAGAATTGTAGGTATCGGCGCTGAGCAGAAAATTGATGTGCTAGACCTGATTCAAACCAGACTGAATGCTACCCCGGCAGATGATGAATGGGATGCCTACTATAAATTGGCAGAAAATTCAGCCCAAGCCCAATATAATAGATTCATTCAACCTGTATTGAGCCGGCTGGAAGGTGTGTTGGATTATAGTAATGTCCTTGATTTTGCCTGTGGTAAGGGACGTATTGCAGAGATAGTGCATACTCGTTGTCAGTATCTACAGTTGGTTGATGCCAGCTTTGACGCAATAGAGTTCTGCCGCCAGCGCTTTGCTAAATATTCAAATATTAGTATGCAATGCAATGGTGCAGATCAGTTACCTCAGCAAGCCAGCTCTCTAAGTCTGATATATTCTTGGGATGCGATGGTCCATTTCTCTTATAAAAGCTTGGATTTCTATCTCGGCGAATTCAACCGTGTACTGAAAGGTCAGGGATATGTTGTTATGCATCACTCCAATCTTGGTGCATTGGTGGATAAGATGAGAGTGTTCGACCAATGGAATCTGAATCCGGCCGGACGTAGTAGGATCTCAAAAGATGATGTTGCTTTGATTGCCCAGCATCATAATTTCGAGGTTGTAGAACAAACACTCATCGATTGGGAATGCAAGGATATGGATTGTATCAGTGTATTGAGAAAAGCGGCAGGCGTTCGTAGCTGACCTTTGGTTTAGAATGCCCTTTATACTGCTCTAATGGATGAAAATTAAATGAAAGTTTCTATCATCACAGCAACATATAATAGTGCTGCAACTATCGAAAGATGCTTATGTAGTGTGGCTAAGCAAACCGCCATTTCCCAGATAGAACATATCATTGTCGATGGCCGATCTTCAGATCAGACACTCACCCTAGTGTCTACATTTCCACATATAGCAAAAGTGGTGTCAGAAGCAGATAACGGCGTTTATGATGCTTTCAACAAAGGATTAGCTGCTGCAACGGGTGAAATTATTTATTATCTTAGTTCAGATGATCACCTCTGTGACTCAGATGTCATTTATGATATTTTGACCGAATTTGAAAGAGACGATTCTCTAGATTATTTGGCTGCTAGAGTTATTATAAAAGATCCTGCGACCAATGCTGAGTGGATTTTGCATGGAAATGAGTTGCGTAAAGGTGAACAGGAATTTAGCCATCCTCATCATCAAGGCTTTTTCATGAAACGAGCCCTGCTGAAGGAATATGGTGGTTTTCCCCGGTCTTTTAATATAGCTGCTGATTCCTATATTATGTTGAAGACCATTCTTTTTAAGCATGGGGATTTTTCTGACCGAACAGTGGCCAATTTCTATCTTGGTGGACTTAGCAGTAATATTGAAAATTATAACCTAATTAATCGGGAGACCAGAATTATTTACGAGCTTCTGGATCTGGAAAGAGTAAACCAACAAGATGTAGCTTTGGCGTTGGCAAATAAAAATATGACGTTATTGAAGCGGCTTTTCCATAGTTATTTGGAGAAGGAGCATGATGTTTCAGTATTGAAGGGAAGACGTATTGGTATCTTTGGTACAGGTATTATGGCGAGCATAATATACATGCTGCTTGAAAAATCGGGTATTGTGACAGACTTCTTCATTACCTCTTTGGGGAGTGAGAGTGCCTTTAATGGTAAACAAGTCTGGTCTTTACATGATTTCCCCTCCAATGTGGATATATTGTTTAACTCCGTAGAGGGAGAGCATGGTGATGACATAGTCTTGAAGTTACAACACAAGGCACCTGTAGCACGAATCATCAAGTGGCATGAAATCTATGAATAAGAAAGTCGCACTTATCACTGGTGTAACCGGCCAGGATGGCTCCTATTTGGCCGAGCTTCTGTTAGAGAAAGGATATCAGGTACACGGGATCAAGCGCCGAGCTTCTTCGTTCAACACTCAACGTATAGACCATATCTACCAAGATCCTCATATTGAACATCAAAACTTTGTACTGCATTATGGTGATCTGACGGACTCCTCTAACTTGACCCGTATTATTCAAGAGGTTCAACCTGATGAGGTATATAATTTGGGGGCTCAATCTCACGTAGCAGTCAGCTTTGAGTCTCCTGAATATACGGCCGATGTGGATGCTATGGGCACATTGCGCCTGCTAGAGGCTATCCGGTTGTTGGGATTAGAGAAAAAGACCCGGTTTTATCAAGCTTCGACGTCAGAGTTGTTTGGCCAAGTCCAAGAGATACCGCAAAGAGAAACCACCCCCTTCTATCCACGCTCTCCTTATGCCGTTGCCAAACTTTATGCATACTGGATCACGGTGAACTATCGTGAGGCCTATGGTTTATATGCATGCAACGGCATTCTTTTCAATCATGAATCTCCCCGTAGGGGAGAAACTTTTGTTACTAGAAAGATTACCAGAGGCTTGGCCAATATTGCCCAAGGTTTGGATAGTTGTCTCTACATGGGGAATATTGATTCGCTACGGGATTGGGGTCATGCAAAAGATTATGTAGAACTACAATGGCTCATATTACAGCAAGAAAAACCTGAAGACTTTGTGATTGCGACTGGCGAGCAGTATTCTGTGCGTCAGTTTATTCTTTGGGCTGCGGAAGATGTAGGTATGCAATTACGTTTCGAAGGTAAGGGTATTGAAGAGGTTGCAGTTGTGGTATCGGCCAAGGGGGAGCTGGCCCCGGCAGTCCGTCCTGGTGATGTTGTCCTTCGTATTGACCCTAGGTATTTCCGTCCTGCAGAAGTTGATTCTTTGTTAGGTGATGCGAGTAAAGCACGAAACAAATTGGGTTGGAAACCCAGTATTACAGTAAGAGAAATGTGTACTGAAATGGTTGCTGCTGATGTGAAAGTGGCGCAGCGCCATGCCTTGTTGAAAAAACATGGATTTGAGATTGGTGAGGCCATGGGGGACTGAATATATGGCTAAGAAGAGAGTCTTTGTTTCTGGACATCTCGGCATGGTAGGACAAGCCTTGTGTCGGCAACTTGCGATGTTGGATTCAGTTGAACTGGTTACCGCTACTCGAGGTGACCTAGATCTGACAGATCAGCAAGCGGTAAAACGGTTTTTGATGTGTCAACAAATAGATGAAATATATATAGCGGCTGCCAAGGTCGGAGGAATTTCTGCAAACGAGAGTTTCCCAGCTGAATTCATCTATCAAAATTTAATGATTGAAGCTAATTTAATTCACAGTGCACATCTTGCTGATGTACAAAAAATGTTGTTTCTGGGTTCTAGTTGCATCTATCCAAAGTTGACCCCACAACCGATTTCGGAAGAGGCACTTCTTACCGGCCCACTGGAGCCGACCAATGAACCTTATGCTATTGCCAAAATTGCCGGTATTAAACTGTGTGAAAGTTACAATAGGCAATATGGAAGAGATTATCGCTGTGCCATGCCGACCAATCTCTATGGCCCATATGATAATTTTCACCCTCAGTACAGTCATGTTATCCCTGCTTTAATAGGAAAGTTTTATCGAGCCATTGAACAAGGCGATAAGTTTGTAGAGATCTGGGGTAGTGGCAACGCCCGCCGTGAATTCATGCATGTCGATGACTTGGCGGCAGCATGCATACATATTATGTCTATATCTAAGCAGAACTTACAGTCACTGACTGATCCTAGATGCTCTCATATTAATATTGGGACAGGAGTTGATTGTTCGATTCGTGAGCTGGCAGAATATTTGAAAGCGGTCAGTGGCTTTAATGGTGACTTGCACTTCAATGAACATAAATCGGAGGGTACACCAATTAAGCGACTAGATGTTAGACGGTTGAATGAACTTGGATGGCAAGCAAAAATATGTTTAACGTCGGGACTCAAGGATGTATGGATTTGGTATCAAGATAACCATAAATAAATTCAACAACAACCGGAGAGATTTATATGCTTAGAGTTCTGCCATGGGTTACTGATGGAGCAATAGATTTTCTTGATACTTTTATTTCAGAAAGAAGGAAAATGGGTTTTACAACTAAAGTATTTGAATTTGGTTCGGGAAACTCGACGCTCTATTTCCTGAGTAAAGGTTGTTTTGTTACGTCTGTAGAGCATGATGCCAACTGGGCAAAAAAAATAATCGATACGGCATATGCATTTGATTATCAAGATCGTTTGAAAATGATTAAATCAGAAAGACCATATGATGATTGTTATGAAGATGAAGATATCAGCATCACTGTAATTGACGGCAGAGATCGGGTTATGTGCTTTGAAAGAGTGTTGAGTAAAATTAAAAATAGAAAGCAAATCATAGTCTTAGATAATACCGAAAGGATGGATTATAAATATAGTGAATATATATCTTTAATAAAAAGATATGGTTTTAATTCCATTCATTTTGAACAGCATCAACTAGAGCATGAAGGAAGAAGATTTACAACCCGCTCATATGCTAGAGATAGGGTATATCATCGCCATATTACTACTATTTGTTTCCTAGAGGGGATGTATACAACGGATGGTAAAGCTCTCTTACGTGATTCATTATGGGATTAAAAGTAAATGATTATAATCGATTACATGAATCCGCTTTATATTTTTGGTAGAATAAAAAGATATATTAGGATTGCTCTGTTACGTAGGACTGCAAATGTTCTTTGGAATAGGCTCAGTAGCAATAGCATAATAAAGCTTGAATTGGGATCAGGAACAAAAAAAGGATGTGGTGGTTGGACAACAGTCGATCTTTATGGTGCCGATATCAACTACGATTTAAAGAGAGGAATTCCATTGGGTCAGAGCTCGGTGGATATGATATATACATCTCATATGTTAGAACATTTTAATTATAATGACTTGATAATTTTCATAAAGGAGTGTTACCGAGTTTTAAAGCCAAATGGTAAGCTACTTGTCTGTGTGCCTAATTCTAGATGTTATATTGAGGCATATGTCAATGGCCATCACTTTAGAGATCCAAATGACCTCTATCAACCTGCTCGTATCGATACTGGTTCGTTAATTGACCAAGTAAATTATGTGGCTTATATGTCTGATCAACATAAGTACATGTTTGATGAGGAGAATCTTGTCAATACACTGAAAAAAGTGGAGTTCTCATCTGTATTGCTGAGATCATTTGATGGTTCAATTGATATTAAAGATAGAGAATATGGTTCTATATATGCAGTGGCTGTTAAGTAACCTATACCTAATTCAAAATGGAGTCAGCGATAGTGGGTCAAAATGTGCAATGCAATAGCTGTGCTCCTGTTGTTCTTTTTGCTTACAATAGGCCAGAACATACAGCCAAAACACTTTCTTTTTTACAGCAGTGTAATTTGTCTGAAAAGACTCCGCTAGTAGTTTATTTGGATGGTATAAAGGATATCGATGATCATGGTAAACAAGCTCTGATCTTAGAAAACTTGCACAACCTTAGTCATTTTAAATGTTTTCATTCATTGGTTATTAAACAACGAAGAGATAATTTAGGGCTGACAGAGAACATTATATCTGGTATCGCTGAAGTTATGGCTGAATATGGTAGAGCCATAATATTAGAGGATGACGTTTTAGTTTCTCCATCATTTCTTGAATATATGAATGATGCACTTGAATTTTATAAAAATGAACCTATGGTTTGGCATATTAGTGGTTGGAATTTTCCTATTCAGTCAGAGGGACTTCCATCTACTTTTTTGTGGCGAACCGCCCTTGGGTGGGGGTGGGCTACATGGGCTGATCGCTGGAATTACTATGAGCGTGACCCGCAAGCTTTACTTGATGAATTTGATGAAATTGGCATTCAGAACTTTAACATATATGGTAGTTATAATTTTTGGGATCAAGTTATAAATAATGCCACTGGTAAAATTAGCACGTGGGCAGTCTTTTGGTATGCAACTATTTTCAAACATGGTGGTTTGTGCTTAAACCCGATTAGCGCTATGACCACAAACATTGGTTTCGATGGTTCTGGTACACATTATGCCAGTATTGAACATTCGTTACCACATGACAGTTCCTCTTCTTATCATAAGGATGGTTTTCCTATAGATTTATCTGAGAACCGTAAGGTGGTTAGTTCTATTATTAGATTCAATAACGACCTTAATTATGAAAAGAAGTTAAACCAAAATAAAACGAATGTTGATCTTAAAAGATTGACTCGGGTTTCTTTGTCACCTCACTATTATTTTTCCTATCTTTCAGGAAAAAAAGTTGCCATATTTGGAACGGCAGACCTTTCATTGCTAATTTTCCAGCTGTTAAGGTTTAGGGGAATATCTGTCTGTGCATTTTTAGTCTCTAGCTCAGGTCAATATGAATGTATTGAAGGAGTACCTGTTGGAAAATCTGACCAGTGGCATATATTTAACCCGGATGTTGTTATAAATTGCGTTGAAGGATGTCATGAAAGTGTAATTACAAGTATGTTATCTGACGCGTTACCTAGCTGTAGTATCATGAGTTGGCGTTCATTATAAATTATTGGTTTTTGCCTTGTATGAGAGGATAGTAATGAATCAAAATCAGAGCATAATTGATGATGCTAATATTAACACTAAACTTGCCAACTTAAATAAAAAGTATGAAATTGACAGTGCTATAAATAAAGTTCTGTTAGGGAAGCTGCTAGCTAAACTAAATAATAATATTGTGTCATCCTTACAAGATGCTGAGTTTCGAGTGTTTTCTCAATTTGGTGATGATGGGATCATTCAACATCTTGTAAATATACTGGGTATTAAAGAAACAGTATTTATTGAGTTCGGAGTGGAAAACTATAATGAGGCCAATACTCGATTCTTATTAGAGAATAATAACTGGCGCGGGTTGGTTATTGATGCAGAACCTGCAAATATAGAATATATTAAAAAAACACAGAATTATTGGCGTCATGATCTGACAGCTCTCTGTGACTTTGTTACTGCTGAAAACATAAATGATATAATTTCTGACGCTGGTTTTTCCGGCGATATTGGACTACTACATATAGATGTAGATGGAAATGATTATTGGATTTGGAAGGCCATCAATGTAGTGAATCCAGCTATTGTCATAGTTGAGTATAATAGCCTTTTCGGTTCGAAACGCAGTATCACGATACCGTATGAACCAAACTTCATTCGTCATGTTAGTCATTATAGTGGTCTCTATGCTGGAGCGTCTTTAAATGCTCTATGCTGCTTAGCAAAGGAAAAGGGATACAGATTTATTGGGTGTAATAGTGCAGGCAATAATGCATATTTTGTTATTGACAAGCTGACTGATGCTTTGGCTGAACTAAGTTGTGAGGAAGGTTATATTCTTGCCAAGTTCCGAGAGCATCGCAATGAACAGGGTGAGCTAACGTTTACCTCAGGACTTGATGCTATTGAAGAAATACGTGGCATGCCAGTTTTTAATACTATAACAGAACAGCCTGAGGACTTTTAGCGTGCACTCATTTATTCCAGTCTACCAGCCTGACTTGTCGGGTAATGAAAAAAAGTATGTGGTCGAGTGTATCGACTCCTCATGGATTTCCTCGAAGGGAGAGTTTATTCAAAAGTTTGAAAAAGAGTTCGCTAACTTTACTGGTATGGCACATGCCGCGTCTGTGTCCAATGGAACGGTTGCTCTGCATCTGGCCCTGTTGGCTTTAGACATTGGGCCAGGTGATGAGGTTATTGTTCCTACCTTCACTTACATTGCATCTGTCAATGCTATCAATTATGTTGGAGCAAAACCTGTTTTTGTTGATATAGAACCACTAAGCTGGCAGTTAGATTGTGATCTTATCGAAGAGTTAATTACAGAGAAAACTAAAGCAATTATTTCCGTTCATATTTATGGACAGCCGACGGATATGTTAAAGCTACAGACTATTGCAAAACGGCATAATTTATTTTTGATTGAAGATGGTGCGGAAGCTTTTGGCAGCCTTATTGATGGTCACCACATAGGCCATTTATCTGATATTACGACCTATAGTTTCTTTGGGAATAAAACAGTGACAACTGGAGAGGGGGGCATGGTCACCACCAACAGTGCTGAATTGGACAGAAAAATTCGTCACTTAAAAGGGCAAGGATTGATGGAGGGAAAGGAATACTGGCATGATATTGTTGGCTATAATTATCGTATGACCAACATCTGTGCTGCTATTGGACTGGCTCAATTGGAAAAGGCTAATAGCTTTATTAATCGAAAGCGAGAGATTGCTAACTTTTATATTGCTCATCTTCAAGGGTTGCCGCTCCAATTTCAGAAAGAGCGGCCGGGGAGTTGCCACTCTTGGTGGATGTTTTCTATTTTAACCGACACTAGAGAAGTAAGAGATACATTGCGTCATTACTTAAATAATGCCGGAATAGAAACAAGACCATTATTCCCCCCCATTCACTTCATGCCAATGTATTATCAGGATGGGCATTCTTTTCCGAACAGTGAGGATATTTCAGAGCGCGGCATGAACTTGCCAAGTTGGCCTGGTATGACAGATGAGATGCTGCACTATATAGTGGAAAAAATAACTGGTTTTTATGAATGAACGTTAATTCTAAATATAAAACTAACAACCTTTATATTTTTGGTGCGGGTAGTTTTTCTCGTTGTATTTTACCACTGATAAGGAAATTCTGTGCTCAGCAGGGTTTAGAATATTGCTTTGTAGTCGAAGATATAAATGGAGTTTATTTTCCTTATGGTAAACTTATCTCGGACTCATACTTTGAACAAAATATAAAACCAGGCTTCCTCTTTACTATTGCGATCGCAGATGTAGTATTGAGACGTAAAATTGCCGAACGGTGTATCCGTCTTGGTGGAGTGCCGATTAACCTCATGGCAGACGAACACATATGTTATGATAATGTAAGAGTTGGCCTTGGAGCCATTCTGTGTGCCCATAGTATGGCAACAACCGATATTGTCATTGGTCAATTTTTTCATTGTAACATTTACTCCTATATTGAACATGACTGTATTATTGGAGATTTTGTTACTTTTTCACCTAGAGTCAGCTGCAATGGTCGTGTGCACATATCTGATGATGTATTCGTAGGGGCCGGAGCTATCATTCGCAATGGCAGCCTTCATCGCCCACTCTCCATAGGGCGTGGAGCCATCATAGGTATGGGAGCCGTCGTCACCAAAGATGTACCACCCGAGTGTACTGTTGTTGGCAACCCAGCAAGAGTAGTCACTAAGTCATCTGTATTCTAAGCGGAAATTTATATGAGAAAGTTAAAAGTAGCCTTACTGCCTCAGCACTTTTGTTGGTCGGGAGGGCTGGAGTTTATTCGTCATATCCTCAATGGTCTCACCGCTGTAGTGCCTCTCTACGAATGGCAAGTTGTAATCGCATTGGACGAAGAGTTTGTAAAGGAAGATATATATCTCCAATTACAGGACTATCTTGCCAATGCTACGATTGTTCCTGAACAGGTCTTTTATTCCTCTCGCCATAACGATCTAGCTAGTACATTGGAAAATAACAATGTTGATATTGTTCTCCCAGTTAACAGTGACCTGGGGGCTAATTTTCCTGTTCCTTGGCTAGCTTATATTCCTGATTTCCAACACAAGTATCTTCACTATTATTTTACGGAGCATGAATGCTTCGCTAGAGAGACGGCGTTTTCTGCTCGCTTGCGTGACTGCAAAGCCGTTGTTGTAAACTCAATGTCAGTTAAATCTGATATTATTAAGTTCTATCCATGGATTAACGCTGCACGTATTAAAGTGTTACCTTTTACCCCCCATCCAATACCAGATTGGTTAGCTGTGGACTCGCTAGAGATAAAGAAAAAGTATGGCCTGCCACAAAACTATTTTCTTATCTGCAATCAGTTTTGGATTCATAAAGATCATCCAACGGCATTCCATGCTTTCGCACAGCTAGCTAGTAAGGATGTGCATCTGGTTTGTACCGGTACATTATCTGATTATCGGCATCCGGACTATGTTGAGGAGCAAAAAATGCTGCTTGACACACTTGGTATTTCTGAGCGAGTTCATTTTCTTGGGCACATTCCAAAATTTGATCAAATAGGATTGTTGAAAGGCTCTATTGCGTTGGTACAGCCCACCCTATTTGAAGGTGGCCCTGGTGGTGGAGCAACTTATGATGCAGTCTCTCTTGGTATCCCTGTTCTGCTTTCAGATATTGAAGTAAATCAGGAAATTATGACACCGGAGGTATATCATTTTCATCAGCAGAATGCAGAAGACTTGACCCAGCTTATGCAAAAGGTATTGGTCCAGAAGAGGGGGATGCCGGCAGCAGATGTGCTACTTGCTGAAGGTTTTATCCGTCAACAACAACTAGGGAAAGCATTGTATGAGGCTATCACTTATACCCTTGGTTGTTATGAAAACTCTGACTGAGTCCAGTCACTGGCTATTCAAGTTATTCCAGCTATTCATCGTTTCTATTGCAATATATAAAGTTTTTTCAACTAGCGTCCTTGCTTCCAGCTGACTTTTGGCTTCTGCATAACAACGAAGTTCTGGAGCATTAGCAGAGGCCCGCAGGTGTATGATCCTGTGATCAGGGAGCTGCATTCTTATGCCATCAGTCATGTCTATATCAACATCTATGTCTGCAGCCAACCCTAGCGTTTCCAATAGCCAAAACCGGTTACTGATGGCCTTTTGCATAAAGGCCGTCGGATTAACCTTGATCCTGTCGCTATGAGTAAAGCGGCTTGGTAGCGTGGCCAAGATGGCAGCAAGGCCAGTTTCCCTTGCCAGTATCAATGCAGCCAATGCTGGCAGTAGAGCATCACGAGTGGGGAGGGCCGCAAGATGCCGCCCTTCATGATCAATGCTACTGCCTAGCATGAAGCCTCCATTTGCTTCAAAACCGGCGAATTTTCCTGCGAGGCCACCCATCGCTTCCAATACATAAGGAGAGCCAATCCGAGTGCGTATGACTCGTGTGGCTATCCCTGATTGCTCAACGGCACTATTGCAGTTAAGTGGCATTGCTAAACTCTGGATTCCCAAGTATTGGCAACAGAGTAGTCCGAGAATATCCCCTTTGAGCCAATGCCCCTGTTCATCAGCGAGCATAGGTCTATCCCCATCACCATCGGTCGAGAATAGAGCATCCAGGCTATATTGTTGAGTCCAAGATAGGGCCCTCTGTTCATCCTCTGTGCTCAATGCTTCGGTATCGATAGGAATAAAGTCGTCACTCCGCCCCAATCGTATAACTGTTGCTCCCAATGCTTGGAAAATCGACGGGTAAATATCTCGCCCGGCACTGCTGTGTTCGTAAATGCCAATCCGTTTATGTGCCAGTGCACTCTTGTTGAAAAAATGCAAGTAACGCTCTGTATAGCGTTCTGCTGCCTCTGTGGAGGGCTGCAGCATGGGTTGTGCCATTATCTTGGAGAACACTATATCTGCTTCTAGGATCTGTCGTTCTTCAGCTTTGGTGATCTCTCCACCAGGGCCATAGAACTTGAGACCATTTCGGTCATGTGGGATATGGCTACCGGTAACCATGATGGCCGGAATGCGGCAACGCATGGCTTGTAATGCCAAGGCCGGTGTTGGTAGTACCCCATAGAAGAGGGGCTCAACGCCAAGTTGTTGCAGGGCGGCGGCGCAGGCGCCTGCCATGCCGAGGCTGCTGGGTCTGTTGTCTATGCCCAACGCTACATGCTTAAAGGTGAAGCGATCACGCATGACAGAAATGAAGGCATGCGTAAATGCTTGGCAAACTTCTGCTGTCAACTGGTTGACTAACCCTCTGACACCGCTTGTACCAAAGCCCAAACCACTATGCTGGATAATCGTCTTGGTTCTCAGCATGGCTCGCTCCCATCTTTGTGGTAGTGCTCCCCCAGCCTTACAATGTCGTCTTCCCCCAAATAGGAGCCTGATTGAACTTCGATAAGTACCAAGTCGACTTTACCCGGGTTTTCCAACGAGTGAACGGTTGCAATAGGGATATAGACGGACTCATTTTCCGTGATGTAACGCTCGACACCGTTCATTGTCATCCTGGCTGTTCCGGAGACTACTATCCAGTGTTCGGCCCTGTGGTGATGCAGTTGTAGAGAAAGCTTGGCACCAGGCTTGACGGTGATGCGTTTGACGTGGAAACGCTCTCCGCTGTCGATAGCATCATATTTTCCCCATGGGCGGTAAACCTCGCGATGACGTTCGGTTTCTGTGCGATTCATACTTTTAAGACGTGATGTCAGTGTCTTGACCTCTTGAACCTTGTCGTGCGCGGCAACGAGTATGGCATCCTTGGTTTCCACTATGACTAGCTTGTCCAATCCAATGGTGGTTACTAGCCGGTAACTGCTTTTGATATAACAATCTGTTGTGTCAAGCGCCAAGATGTCACCTTCTAGGACATTCCCTTGCCCGTCTTTCTCGTTCACCTCCCACAGGGTGGACCAAGAGCCCACATCGCTCCATCCGGCATCCATGGGCACGACAACGGCATCTTGCGTTTTTTCCATCACCGCATAATCCACTGACTCGCTGGGCGATTCCTCGAAAGCCGCGCTACCGACACGGATAAAATCGAGATCATGTTGTCTGGTGCTAAACGCTTTTTCACAAGCGGCCAGGATATCAGGGCGATAAAGTTTAAGTTCCTCAAGGTAGCGGCTGGCCTTGAACATAAAGAGGCCGCTATTCCAGAGGTATTTTCCAGAGGAGAGATACTGTTTCGCCGTGTCCAGATCCGGTTTTTCGATGAAGGCGTCGACGCGAGAAACTCCCCCCCCAAGAGATTCCCCTGCTCTGAGGTAGCCATAACCGGTTTCAGGTGTTTGGGGGACGATGCCGAATGTCACCAGTTTGCCATGGACTGCAAAGGGGTATGCGGCTTCTATGGCTTGTCGGAAGGCGTGCGGCTCCTTGATTGCGTGGTCTGCAGCCAGCACCATCAACACGGGATCATCAGCGATCGTCATACCGTGCAGAGCCGCCACAGCGATAGCTGGGGCCGTATTGCGTGCTGAAGGCTCCAGCAGAATATGGTTCTGTATTCCGGCCTCCCGCAACTGCTCCGCGACAATAAAGCGATGGGCCTCATTGCAAACCACGGTGAATGGGTGAGTGGCAAGTTCTTTGACCCTGCCAATAGTATCCAGCAGCATTGAGGCCTCACCCAAAAGCGGCATGAACTGCTTTGGATATAATTCACGAGAAAGAGGCCAAAGCCGACTACCTGACCCCCCAGCCATCACAACTGGCAAGATTGCTGTATCCGTCATTTTATCTCTCTGTAAATCGAGTATCTGGACCTTCTGACGGCAAGCTCAGAGCCTGCTTGTTCTTTTATGTACTGCTACGCATCGGCAATTACCAATGTAAATACCTGATGTTGTTCTGCTGTCGTTAAATGAGGGAAAAGCGGGAGAGTGATGGCTCCGTAATAGTGAGCCTCTGCCATCGGTAGGGCTGACTGGTGGCCTTCTTGGTGCCAAGGCTGCTTGTAGATGGGCATATAGTGCACGTTGGCACCGATACCATGATCGCGTAGTCGCTGGAACAGATTGCGGCGCTGTTCGGGGGCTACATGGTGTACATACAGGTGGAAGGCGCTGCGTCGTTCTGCACTGAAATAACGGGGCAGACGTTCGGGGGCCAATGCTTCAAAGTAACAATGGGCAATTTCGCTACGCTTGGCGATCCAATCTTCCAGATTGGCCATCTGGCTCAACCCCAGCGCAGCCTGAATATCCGTCATGCGGTAGTTGAAGCCCAGCATTTGCTGCTCGTAGTACCAGGGGCCATCGGGCTCATTGATGAAGTCGGCCGGATCCCGGGTGATGCCGTGACTGCGCAACATGCTCATGGTTTTGGCGAGCGCAGGGTCATTGGTCATCGCCATACCGCCTTCGCCGGTGGTGATGATCTTCACCGGATGGAAGCTGAAGACGGTGATGTCGCTGTAGCGGCAGTTGCCGGTGGGTTCACTGTGATAGCGGGCGCCGAGGGCATGACAGGCATCCTCGATGATCCGAAAGCCGTACTCTTGTCCCAGACGATGGATCTCCTGCATGTCGCAGGGCAGGCCTGCGAAGTGTACCGGGATGACCAACTTGGGCAGACATCCTTGAGCCTTGGCTGCTACCAGCTTGCGCTCCAGCTCCATGGCGCACATGTTGCCGGTATCGGGCTCGATGTCGACGAAGTCGACCTGGGCTCCGCAATAGAGAGCGCAGTTGGCCGAGGCGACAAAGCTGATGGGGGAGGTCCAGACCCAGTCACCCGGGCCGACACCCAGTGCCAGACAGGCGATATGCAGGGCGGCCGTACCTGAGTTGACCGCCACCCCGAAGCGGGCACCGCAGTAATCCGCCACTGCCTGTTCGAAGCGCGGCACCACGGGCCCCTGGGTCAGAAAATCGGACCTCAATACTTCGACCACGGCTTCGATATCCGCTTCGCTGATCGACTGTCTGCCGTACGGGATCATTCCATTACCACCTTGCTATTCAATGCTTTCAGCTGTTCAACCGTCAGGAAATCATCGTTGTCACGGGAGTTGTACTCGAATCCCTGGGCCACCATGGCTCCCTTTTCACCTGAGGCGGTGACGGAGAAGTCATTGTTGCGATTGTTGAAGTTGATGGTCGGTCCGATGATGAAGAAGTTATCGAACTCGAAGGTGTGGTAGGAGTCGTCACACGGGCACATCACTTCATGCAGTTTTTCACCCGGGCGGATGCCGATGATCTCCTGGTCCAGCTGAGGGGCCATGGCGGTAGCCAGGTCGGTGATCCGCACCGAGGGCAGCTTGGGCACGAAAATCTCACCCCCCTTCATGCGCGGGAAGTTGTTCATCACGAAGTCCACCCCCTGCTGCAGGGTGATCCAGAAACGGGTCATCTCGGTGTGAGTGATGGGGAGGGTGGTGGCGCCCTGATCGATCCGTTTCTGGAAGAAGGGCACCACAGAGCCGCGCGATCCTACCACGTTGCCGTAGCGCACCACCGCAAAACGGGTTGGATCCTGGCCGGCGATGTTATTGGCGGCGACGAACAGCTTGTCGGAGGCCAGCTTGGTGGCGCCGTACAAGTTTATCGGGTTGGCAGCCTTGTCGGTGGAGAGGGCGATCACCTTCTTGACCTGATTGAGCAGGGCGGCCTGGATGACGTTCTCGGCCCCGTGGATATTGGTCTTGATGCACTCCATGGGGTTGTATTCGGCAGCCGGCACCTGTTTGAGCGCCGCCGCATGCACCACATAGTCAACCCCGCGCATCGCCATGGTGAGCCGGTTGGCGTCCCGCACGTCACCGATAAAGTAGCGCATGCAGGGGGCGTTGAAGACCTGCTGCATCTCGAACTGTTTCAGCTCGTCGCGGGAGTAGATGATCAGCCGTTTCGGCTTGTAGCGTTCCAGCACTGTCTTGACCAGCATCTTGCCAAACGAGCCAGTGCCGCCGGTAATCAATAGGGTTTTATTGTCGAACATGACGGATTCTCGCTAGTGATGCCAAGTGACAAGCAATTTATGTGCCTTGGGCCAGTTTAGCCGAAAAGGGTCGGAAGCGGTCTTGTATGATGCCAGTTTTATTCCACTCTGAGTGAACTAACTAGATGATTCATAGAGAAATCCAACCCAGCTCAAACAACTTTATGTGATATAGGGGCCTTTAACAAAAAGCGGAACACAGGGTTCCGCTTTTTTGACGCCTAGCTGGAGAGCAGCACTCTGGCCGAGTTGGCGGGGATGGTGAGCTGCACCTCGCCCTGCACCACTTCGAATTTATCGCCGTTGAAGGCGTCGGTAAAGCGGCTGGCCGGGCCCGCGGTCTGCCACAGGGGCAGGCTGATGGTGCGCGGCTCGCTGGGGTGGCGGTTGCAGGCCACCACTACCTGATCGCTTTGCAGGGTGCGGGCAAACACATAGCTGTGCGGGCCGGCATAGAGGGTCTGGATATCGCCGCGACGCAGTGCTGGACGCTGCCTGCGGATCTGGATCAACCGGCGGTAGTGGTCGTGCAGCACGTGATCCCAGGCGGTGGTCTCCCACGGGAAGCAGCGGCGGCAGTCCGGATCGTTGCCGCCAGAGAGCCCCACTTCATCGCCGTAGTAGATGGAGGGCACCCCGATGTAGGTGAGCAGCAGAGTGGCCGCGAGCCGCATCCGCTGCTTGTCCTCCCCCAGCAGATGGAGGAAGCGGGCTGTGTCGTGGCTGTCCAGTAGATTGAACTGGGCCAGCTGGTTCTTGAACGGAATGTGGGCCCGCGCCAGCTTGAGCCAGCGATCCAGCTCTTCGGCGCTGATCTTGATGGGGTGGTAGGCGATGTCCTGGCCCGCCAGGAAGGCGCGAATAGGGTGGGCGAAGCCGTAGTAGTTCATGGCGCCGTCCTCCTGATCCCCCTGCAGCCACTGGCTGGCCTCGAAGAAGTGCTCGCCCAGCACGTAGGCGTCCGGGTTTTCCTGCTTCACCGCGCCGCGAATGGCGCGCACGTGGCCGCGGTTGCCCTCGGCAGTGCCACGCTCCCCCAGCATGTGGATGACGTCGAAGCGCCAGCCATCGATCTGGTAGGGGGCACGCATCCAGTAGCGCAGGATGGCGTCGTCGGCGCGATAGACGGCGTCCTGCACCTGTTCGCTGGAGAAGTCGAGCTTGGGCAGGCTGCGGATGCCCTTCCAGCTGACATAATCCCCGTCGTTGTCAAAGGTGTAGAAGCTGCGCCACGGCGAATCCGGGTTGCGCTGGGCGCCCAGCGGCGGGCAGAACCAGGGGTGCTCGGTCGAGGTGTGGTTGACCACAGCATCCAGGATGATCTTCATGCCGCGCTGGTGCAGGTTGCGGGTCAGCTCGGCAAACTGGGCGTTGCTGCCGAGGTGTGCATCCACCTTGAAGTAGTCCTGAGTGTCGTACTTGTGGTTGCTCGGCGAATCGAAGATGGGGTTGAGATAGAGCGCCGTCACCCCGAGGGATTGCAGGTAGTGCAGCTTGGCATCGATGCCCGCCAGGTCGCCGCCGTAGAATTCGCAGGCGCCGTGGCCCTCTTCGTGGCGGCTGACCGGCTCGCCCCACGCCTTGCTGATCACCGCCTTGCCGCGGTATTCGTATTCGTGATGCTTGACGCTGAGCGACGGGTCGCCGTTGCAGAAGCGATCGGGGAAGATCTGGTAGAACACCTGGTCCTGCACCCAGGCCGGTGGCTGGTGCAGGCTGTTGAAGCGAAAATGCTGCTCGCGCGGCGGCATGGCGGCGCTGACGCCGGCCCCGTGCAGCCACCACTGCTCCTCATCGGTCAGACACTTGAAGCAGTAGAGGTGAATGTCCTGCCCCTTGATGAGCGGCAGGGTCGCCTGCCATACCTGCAGCCGGTCGCGGGTGGAGACCGCCGTCATCGGGATCAGGTACTCCTCGTTGTCCGGCTCGTGGCGCAGCCACACCTCGCGGATCGGGGCATCCAGCTCGCTGAACAGGGTCAGTTGCAGGGCATCGGCGCTCTCTTTGAACCAGGGCGCCACCTGGGGATGAAACAGAAATGGATGGGTCATGATGCTTATTGAGTCAGAAGATCGGCGAGGGCATTGCCCTGTTCATGCAAGGTCTCGAGCTGGCCGGCGAGCGACTTGGGATCCAGCCCCAGCTGGTCGGCCAGTGGCTTGGGGAAGCGGGCGATGATGGCCTGGGCCGGCACCCCCGCGTTCCAGGCGAAGGAGATGAAGACCGCCAGGCGGATCAGCACTGCCTCCTTGCTGACCGGGTCGTGGGAGAGGGGATCCAGCTGCTGGGAGATGGCATCGACGAAGGCCTCGGAGAGGTTCCAGCGCCGTGCCAGCTCGGCGCCGAGCTGGGCGTAGTCATAGCCCAGCATCTCGCGCTGGGCCTCGACCCGGCTGCTCCCCTTCTGGATCGCCAGACTGATGAGCTCGGCCTCTTCCGGCAAGGTGCTCTGGATCAGCAGCTCGCCAATGTTGTGGATGAGGGCGCAGGTAAAGGCTGTCTCGGGGTCGAGCACCTTGGCCTCCTGGGCCAGGGTCTTGGCGATGGTGGCGACCTGGAAGGTCTCGGTCCAGAATTTGTTCTTGTCGAAGCTGGGAGGCGCCTTGAAGCTGCCGATGATGCCGGAGGCGACCACCACAGAGCGCAGCCGGTTAAAACCGAGGCGGATCACCGCCTGTTCGATGGAGGTGACTTCGTTGCCGCGGCGCAGGGCGGCCGAGTTGGCCATTCGCAGCACCTTGACGCTGATCACCTGGTCCATGGCGATCTTGGCCGCAATCTCGTCGATGCGGGCATTTTCATCGCTGAAGCTCTGCATCAACTCATGCAGCAGTTGCGGGATAGTGGGGAGTTGTTTGATCTTGTCAAACAGACGGTCCATCGACATGGCTGAGGCAGCCTCCATTGCGAGCACTGCCTCATATTGTGCCACAGGCGGGGCACATGTTCCTGTTTGTGATGCCGGTTTGTGAGCCCTAGAGCACCCAGTCGCGCAGGGTGTATTCCAAACGATGCCGTTTGCCCTGCAGGATCAGGGTCTGGGTGGTGCCGTCCAGGGTGGCACCTTCGGTGAGGGTGGTCAGCACCGCCTGCTCCACGGCATCAAGCGGGGCCAGACAGGCCATCTCGGTGCTGCCCAGACTGGTCACCCAAAACTTGTTCCCCTCGAGGTGGCCCTGACCGAAGTAGCGATTGCAACCGGCGATGCCGTTGACGGTGAAGTGCTCACCTATCTCGAAATCGGGCGGATTGTCTCGCGGCGCGGCAACGGGCTGGCCATCCAGCTTGTCGAGCACCCAGTGGTGGTGCTGCAGGTCTTGCGAGGCGAAGCGGGGAGTACTGCTGCAGGCGCTGAGCAGAAGCAGGGCGAGCAGCAGTAGCAAGAATCTGGGCATGAAAGGGCTCCGGTAGTGGGAGTGACAAGCATACCCTCTGTGCGCGCCCTCAGGCAGGGCGAGGGGGAGTGCCCCCGACTGCTTCTGTCGCCCTGTGGGTGGGGCCTGTGTCGTTAAATGGCAACACAGACCCTTTGCCGGATTTCATTTGGGTCAGGTCGGGGTGGGCTGACCGTTGCCAAACAGTCGCTCGGCGTAACGGGCCAGACCGGAGGCGACCGAGCCGAAGTCATCACCCCCTTCCAGCGGCACCTGGGGCAGCTTCTGGCGGATGAAGGCCTGGATCAGCGGGGAGCGGGCGCTGCCGCCGGTGATGAAGACCCGATCCGGCTGCACGCCGGCGGCGGCGATGGCTTCATCCATTAGCTCGCCAATCTTCTCCAGCAGCAGGGCAGAGGCATTGGCCAGCTGTTCGCGGGTCAGCTCCGCCGCCAGCCCTTTTTCCAGCTCGCTCAGCGATTGGTGATTGGACTCCTGCGTCGAGAGGGCGATCTTGCCCTGCTCGGCACGCCACACCAGCTGGTGGCTCAGCTTGTGGGCGCGCAGGCTGGCGAGGCGGCCCAGCTTGCTGCCAGGCTGGCTGTCGAGCTGCAGATCCTGCAGCTGGCGGGCGGTCTCCAGGCTGTAGAAGCGGCTCTGGGCGCTGACGTCGTTGATGGCGGCGGCGTCCCAGAACAGCGGGTGGGGCAGCGGCTTGCCGGTCTTGAGGGTCTCGTGCATGCCGAGCAACGGCATCATGCCCTCCACCGTCAGCCGGATGTCGAAGTCGTTGCCGCCGATGCGCTGGCCGCTGTGGCCGAGCAGATCGCCGTCTCGATCGAGCCGGTCGCGGTGGCTCGGGCCCATCCGCAGCACCGAGCAGTCGGTGGTGCCGCCGCCGATATCCACCACCAGCACCACCGCATCCTCGCTCAGGCGGGCCTCGAATTCGAAGCCGGCCGCCACCGGCTCATAGAGAAACTCCACCTGCTCGAACCCGGCGAGGCGGGCCGCTTCGCTCAGGATGGCGATGGCCTGACGGTTGCTCTCTTCCCCCGCCAGTCCCTGGAAGTTGACCGGGCGGCCGACCACGGCCCGGCGGATCGGTGCGCCGAGCTGCTGCTCCGCCTCGCGCCGCACGTGCAGCATCATGGCGCAGACGATGTCTTCGAACAGGGCGATCTGCGGTGCCTTGAGGCCGTAGGCGCCAAGGAAGGATTTCGGCGACTTGAGGTAGTAGCCGTCGTCCGGCTCTTCCAGATAGCGCTCCAGCGCCGCGGCGCCAAAGCTGAGCTCGTCGATCAGCCCCTCTTCGCGCATCTGGCGGCGTACCGCCTGGGCCCGGGTGACCACGGGGCCGCGCAGCTTGAGGTACTCGCTCTGCTGGGCGGGGGCCAGCCCTTCGGCCAGCAGGCCGGCGATGGCATCCCGGTGAGGGGCGTGCAGGGTGGAGGGAAGGTAGTGGGCACCGCTCAGGTTCAGCAGCCTGGGGCTGCCTTGTTCCATCACGGCGACGGCACAGTTGGAGGTACCGTAATCAAATCCGATAAACATGGGCAGCCAGACTCCTGAGCAAAAAAGGGCTGGTAGCCTACCCGAAGGCGCCGGGTCTCACAACCCGGCGCCTCGCTTATTGCGCGGTGGTTTACTCCACCTCGTTGTCGCAGCGCCCCTGGCTGTCGATGGCGCGGATGTTGCTGAGGGTGGTGTCGGCGATGGCGTGCAGCGCCTCGCGGGTGAGGAAGGCCTGGTGACCGGTGAACAGCACGTTGTGGCAGGCCGACAGGCGGCGGAACACGTCATCGGTGATCACCTCGTTGGACTTGTCGGCGAAGAAGAGATCTTCTTCTTCCTCGTAGACGTCCAACCCTAGCGCGCCGATGCGGGCGGTCTTGAGCGCCTCGATGGCGGCGTTGGAGTCGAGCAGGCCGCCCCGGCTGGTGTTGATGATCATCACCCCGTCCTTCATCTTGGCGAACGCCTCCTTGTTCAGCAGGTGGTAGTTCTCCTTGAACAGCGGGCAGTGCAGGCTGATGACGTCGGACTGGCGGAACAGGGTATCGAGATCCACGTACTCGGCACCGAGATCGATGGCCGCCTGGTTCGGATAGGGATCGCTCACCAGCAGGCGCATGCCGAAGCCCTTGAGGATGCGCAGGGTGGCGATGCCGATCTTGCCGGTGCCGATGATGCCGGCGGTGCGACCGTGCATGTTGAAGCCGACCAGCCCCTCCAGCGAGAAGTTGGCGTCACGGGTGCGCTGATAGGCTTTGTGGATGCGACGGTTGAGGGTCATCATCAGGCCCACCGCGTGCTCGGCGACCGCTTCCGGGGAGTAGGCGGGCACTCGCACCACCTTCAGCCCCAGCTCCTTGGCGGCGGCCAGATCCACGTTGTTGTAGCCGGCGCAGCGCAGGGCGATCACCTTGGTGCCGTTGGTGGCCAACTCAGTCAGCACCTCGCGGTCGGCATCGTCGTTGACGAACAGGCACACCACGGGGAAGCCGTGGGCCAGCCGGGCAGTCTTGGCCTCCAGCCGCACGTCGAAGAACTCCAGTTCATAACCGTACTGGCTGTTGGCCTGATTGAAGTGCTCTTTGTCGTAGCTCTTGGTACTGAAAACGGCGACTCTCATGGTGCGCTCTCCGCAGATAATGATGTAGTTAAATTACAACAAATGTTGGTCGTCATCACGGGATAAATGGTGGGGATTCAGCCCCACGGCATGATGGGCACGGCGCTGACCGCACTCTTGTAAGAACCATCCACCAGCTTGGTGCTGTAAGTCAGATAGACCAGCGCGTTGCGCTTTTGATCGTAAAAGCGCACCACTTTCTGCTCCTTGAACACCAGCGAGGTGCTGACGTCGAACACCTCTTCCCCCGCCTTCAACTTGGCGGGCAGGGTGATGGGGCCGATCTGGTGGCACGAGAGGGAGGCGTGGGAGGGATCTTCCGCCAGCCCGAGTCCGCCCTTGACGCCGCCGGTCTTGGGGCGCGCCAGGTAGCAGGCGACGCCGTCGATGCGTGGGTCGTCGAACGCCTCCACCAGGATCTTGTGGTTGGGGCCAAACAGCTTGAAGGCGGTGCTCACCTCGCCGACGGGGTCGGCCTTGTCGGCCAGCGCCGGACCGGCAATCAGTGCGCCCAGCAGCAGCGGCAGGGCGCGAGCAAGGATCTGAGAATGTCTCATGGTCTCTCCTGTTGGCTTCCCTCAGTAGGGAATGCCCAAACGACGATAGAGGCTGGCCAGCACCCAGGCGGGGCCGATCAGCAAAAACTGCAGGTCGGCGAAGAAGGAGGGGCGCTTGCCCTCGATCTTGTGACCGACGAACTGGGCTATCCAGAGCAGCCCGAACCCGGCCAGCGCCGGCCACAGCAAGGGGCCTTGCCAGCTGTGGCAAATGACCAGCCCCAGCGCGGTCAGCACCGTCATGCCCACAAACAGCGCAAATGACAGCCGCAGGTAGAAGGCCAGCACCGGGATGGCGACCAGCGCGGCCCAGTTGAGCGACGGCGGCAGCGGCCCGGCCGGCAGGCTCCAGAGCAGGGCCAGGGCGCAGAGATAGATACCGGGCACCGCCAGCTTGTGGATCGCCACATTGACCGGGTGCCGGTGGCTCTGGTCGTACAGTTCAAACCACTCCTCGATTCCCTTCATGGCACCTCCCTGGCGCGCTGTGGGTGCCACCCCGGTTGAGGTGGCCGACTCTTATCCCTGCGGGGGATACTCCCAATATTGGGCCGGAATGGATTTTAGCAACGGTGTCATGTCGGGATTGGGCAGGGAGATGGTGACTCGCCGTTCGAGATTGGCGCTGGCCAGGGCCTCGCGGATCTTGGGGTTCTCCCGGAAGAATTTCATGAAGCTGCCGTCGGCATAGGCCCGCTCAAGCCCGGTCTGGATCGCCTTGGCCAGCTTGGGGGATTCCGGGCTGACGAAGAAGAACTCGGCGAAGGGGTAGCGGATCAGCAGGTGCTGATCGATGACCAGGTTGGGATATTGCGCCACCAGCTCGCTGCGCTCGGCGAAGATCTCCACCAGGTTGCGCGGGAAGAAGTCCAGCTTGTCGCCGTCGTTGATCAGCCGAAACAGGTTGCTGTAGCGCCCCGAGTAGGTGGGGATGCCGGCGTTTTCGAGGATCTTGTTGTCGGCCCAGCCCACCCCTTGCGCCGCCTTCAGCTGCTTGAGATCGGCCAGCGAGTTGATCTGGTTGAACTTCTCCTGGGCATCGGCGTGGATGAAGGAGAGCCGCAGCCCTTCCAGGCCGCGAAACAGCGGGAGCGGCACGGCGATGAGCGAGGATTCGAGGGCGCTGGAGGTACCCATCCAGAACACATTGATGGTTTGGCCCTTGCTCAGCTGTTGCTGTAGGCTGTACTGGTTGAGGTTGAGTTCGACCTGCTTGATGCGAAACGGCTGGCCGGCATGGGTCAGCGCCAGTTCCAGCAGCTTGAGCTGGTACTCTTTATCGAGGTCGTTGATCGGCCGGCTGGGAACCTTGACCGTGAGGGTCTGTGCTTGTGCCAGCAACGGCAGACACAAGCACAGTTTGAGGAACCATTTCACTCTCTGCTCTCCTGTAGATTCCGGGCTTGCCCGGAGTCTAACAGAACTTGTCACGCTCTTGCTGCGTAGCCGTGATCCGCCAGGGTGAGCAGCCTGGTGTCCTCATTGTCACCTGCATGCCCACCCTGCTGGCGACGCTCGCCGCACGACAGTGAGCAGGCAGCGAGGCGTCAGGCGACGCGACGATACACGTGGGTATCGTTGAACTCCTTGGTGCTCTGGCATTCAACGCAGAAGCGGGACTCGGGACGAGCCTGCAGCCGCTTGAGGGAGATCTCGTCACCGCAGGATTCGCAGTAACCGAAATCCCCTTCGCTGATGCGCTTGAGGGCACCACGCAGCTTGCGCAGATGCAGCTTGTCATGCTCGATGCGGTTCAGCTCCAGACGACGGGCTTCCTCGATGCTGGCACGGTCAATTTCATCAGCCATCTCGTTGGTATCGGTGGCGATGGCCTGGCTGGCCTGGGAGTTGAGGCGATCTTCGAGTTCGAGGATCTGGCGCTCGATCTGTCCCTTGTAAAAGGCCAGTTGGTCTTCAGTCATGAAATCACACATACGATTTACTACCAGTCAGTTTACTAACCCAATTATCCCTGTTTATGGGGGCTGTCTGCCTGCAGACCAAGCCCTGTGTCCTGAATTTGCACCAAATCCAAGCAGGAGAGTGCAAATCAGGGCGGGCCTTGTACCAAAAAAATGCAGGCATGCAAAGCAAAGAGGACAAGTATTGTGCGCCCTTGCAAAAAAATGACCCGATTCAGACAGGGTCTGACTGAGAACATGGGGGATCCTGCACGCTTGTTGGCACCGGGCTTGCAGTGAGTCGTTACCACGCCAGGGTGTTTAGTATTTGTCCCCGCCATGGTCATTATATGCGCCGTTATTTATAGTTTTTTAAACACCATCGCTTGACATTGCCCCTGATGGCGGGCTTTTATGGTGGTGTTGATTACAATTTGATAACAAGGGTGTTCCATATATTAGACACCCTTGCCAATGGCAACCGTAGAGTCGGGGTTTAACATGGACAGTATCAAGGGCTGGATGGAGAGCAATCGCATCACGGAAGTGGAGTGCCTGTTTCCGGATTTCACCGGCAATGCCCGAGGCAAGATCATTCCGGCCAACAAGTTTCTGCGCGAGGGGGGCATGCGCCTGCCCGAGGTCATCTTCACCCAGACGGTGACCGGCGAGTATCCGGATGACGACAGCATGATCGACCCGCTGGAGCGGGACATGCAGCTCTATCCCGATCCCAACACCATTCGTTTCGTACCCTGGGCGCTGGAGCCGACCGCCCAGGTGATCCACGACTGTTTCGACATCAATGGTAAGCTGATCGACATCGCGCCGCGCTCCGTGCTGCGTCGGGTCCTGTCATTTTACGAGAAGCAGGGCTGGAAGCCGGTGGTGGCCCCCGAGCTGGAATTCTACCTGGTCAAGCGCAACGAAGACCCCGACTATCCGCTGGTGCCGCCGGTGGGGCGCAACGGCCGCCCCGAGACGGCCCGCCAATCGTTCAGCATCGATGCGGTCAACGAATTCGATCCCATCTTTGAAGACATGTACGACTACTGCGAGGCGCAGGAGCTGGAGGTGGACACCCTGATCCACGAGTCCGGCGCCGCCCAGATGGAGATCAACTTCCTGCACGGCGACGCCGTCGATCTGGCGGATCAGGTGTTCCTGTTCAAGCGCACCATGCGGGAAGCGGCCCACCGCCACGGGATTTACGCCACCTTCATGGCCAAGCCGATGAGCGACGAGCCCGGCTCCGCCATGCACATCCACCAGAGTCTGGAAGATGTGAACGGCCGCAACCTGTTTGGCACCGAGAACGGCGGCCACTCCGAGCTGTTCATGCACTTCATCGCCGGCCTACAGAAATACACGCCGGCGGTGACCGCGCTGCTGGCCCCCAACGTCAACTCCTACCGCCGCCTCACCTTTGGCGAGAGCGCGCCGCGCAACGTGCAGTGGGGGGTGGAGAACCGCACCTGCGGGTTGCGGGTGCCCTTCTCCGAGGCCAGTGCCCGCCGGGTGGAGAACCGCTTCGCCGGCGCCGATGCCAACCCCTATCTGGCGCTGGCTGCTACCCTGGCCTGCGGCTACCTCGGCATGATGGAGAAGCTGGAACCGCTGCCGGAGATGAAGTCGAGCGCCTATGAGCTGCCCTACAGCCTGCCCCGCTCGCTGGAGGAGGCGTTGAGCCACCTGGAGCAGTGCGACCCCATCAAGGAGATGCTGGGCGAGCGCTTTACCCGCGCCTTCGTGGCGGTCAAACGCAAAGAGTACGAGACCTACTTCGGGGTGATCAGCCGCTGGGAACGGGAGTTCCTGCTGCTGAACGTGTGACCCGGATGCGCGCCGGTCGCGCATCACCCTGCCCGGAGGGGCCGCCGGCCCCTCCCGCATGAATCGAGACAGTTGGGGAGCAGGCACTGCACGACACCCGGTGCGTCACCGTGACCGGGGGAGTTGTCTGTACCTCATCAACTGACTAACAAACATCGCTTAAATCGAAGGAACCGAGGAGCAAGCAATGCAGCATACCACCCGTGAGTGGCAGCAACTGGAAGCCAGCCATCACCTGCATCCGTTTACTGACTTTCAGGCGCTGAACAAGAAAGGCAGCCGCATCATCACCCGGGCCGAGGGCGTCTATCTGGAAGACTCCGAAGGCAAGCGCATTCTGGACGGCATGGCCGGCCTGTGGTGCGTCAACCTGGGCTATGGCCGCCAGGAGCTGGTGGACGCCGCCACCCGCCAGATGCAGCAACTGCCCTATTACAACCTCTTCTTTCAGACCAGCCACCCGCCCGCTGCCGAGCTGGCGACCCTGCTGGCCGAGATCACGCCGCCGCACCTCAACCACGTCTTCTTCACCGGCTCGGGCTCCGAGTGCAACGATACCGTGCTGCGCATGGTGCGCCACTACTGGGCCAGCAAGGGGCAGCCGGACAAACAGGTGATCATCAGCCGCCACAACGCCTACCACGGCTCCACCGTGGCGGGGGCGAGCCTCGGTGGCATGAAGGGGATGCACGCCCAGGGCGGGCTGCCTATTCCTGGTATCGTGCACATCGATCAGCCCTATCACTTTGGCGAGGGGCAGGGGATGAGCGCCCACGAATTCGGGCTGGCCCGTGCCCGTCAGCTGGAGGAGAAGATTCTGGCGCTGGGGGTGGACCAGGTGGCCGCCTTCATCGGCGAGCCGATCCAGGGTGCCGGCGGCGTCATCATCCCGCCCGACAGCTACTGGCCGGAGATCCAGCGCATCTGCGACAAGTACGGCATCTTGCTGATCGCCGACGAGGTGATCTGCGGCTTTGGCCGCACCGGTCACTGGTTCGCCAGCGAAGGCTTCGGCATCAAGCCGGATCTCATGTGCCTGGCCAAGGGCATCACCTCCGGCTATCTGCCGATGGGGGCCGTGATGGTGGGGGACAGGGTCGCCAAGGTGCTGGTGGAAGAGGGGGGCGAGTTCAACCACGGCTTTACCTACTCCGGTCATCCGGTGGCCTGCGCCGTGGCGATTGCCAACATTACGCTTATGCAAAACGAAAGCATAGTTAAGCGAGTTCATGATACCATCGGCCCCTATTTGCAGCGCCGCTGGGCGGAGCTGGCGGACCATCCGCTGGTGGGCGAAACCCGTGGCAAAGGCCTGGTGGCCGCGCTGGAAATAGTGCAGGACAAGCAGACCAACAGCCGCTTCCCGGCTGGGCTGCAGGCCGGTATGACCTGTCGGGAGTTCTGCTTTAACAATGGCTTGGTGATGAGGGCTGTCGGCGATACCATGATCATATCGCCCCCCTTGGTGATCACCGAGGAACAGGTGGATGAATTGGTCAATCTGGCCAGGCTCAGTCTCGATCTGACGGCGGCAAAGCTGCGGGGATAGGCGGGCGCCGGGCAGGTTGGCTTGCGCATACAATTTGCTTAGGAGACAAGGACGATGTCTTTCAAAACGGGAATGATTGCAGCCTCTGTGGCACTGGTCATGATGAGTACCGGGGCGATGGCCGAGGACAAGGTGTTGCACGTCTACAACTGGAGCGACTATATCGCGCCCAACACGCTGGAAGACTTCCAGAAAGAGACGGGCATCAAGGTGGTCTACGACGTGTTCGACAGCAACGAGGTGCTGGAAGCCAAGTTGCTGGCCGGCAGTTCGGGCTATGACATCGTCGTGCCGTCCAACCCCTTCCTGGCCAAGCAGATCAAGGCGGGCGTGTTCCAGAAGCTGGACAAGTCCAAGCTCTCCAACTGGCAAAACCTGGATACCTCGTTGCTCAAGGCGCTCGAACCGAGCGACCCGGGTAACCAGTACTCCATTCCTTACCTGTGGGGCACCATCGGTTATGCCTACAACCCGGAGAAGGTGAAAGCCGTGCTGGGTGACAAGGCGCCGGTGGATTCCTGGGATCTGGTGTTCAAACCGGAAAACATGGCCAAGTTGAAGGAGTGCGGTGTCTCCTTCCTCGACTCGCCGACCGAAATGCTGCCGGCTGCCCTGCAATACCTGGGCTTCAAGCCGGACAGCCAGAAGCCGGACGAGTTGAAGAAGGCGGAGGAGCTGTTCCTCTCCATCCGTCCCTATACCGCCTACTTCCACTCCTCCAAATACATTTCGGATCTGGCCAACGGCAACCTGTGCGTGGCGGTCGGTTACTCCGGTGACTTGCAGCAGTCCAAGTCGCGGGCGATCGAGGCCAAGAACGGCGTCAACCTGACCTACGTGATCCCGAAAGAGGGGGCAGGCAGCTTCTTCGACATGCTGGCCATCCCGGCCGATGCCAAGAACGTGGAAGCGGCCCATGTGTTCCTGAACTACCTGATGAAGCCGGAGGTGATCGCCAAGATCTCCGACGCCGTCAGCTACCCGAGTGGCAACAAGGCTTCCGTGCCGCTGGTGTCCGAGAAGATCCGCAACGATCCGGGCATCTACCCGAGCGACGAGACGCTGGCCAAGATCTACACCTTCCCGGATCTGCCGGCCAAGGTGCAGCGTCTGATGACGCGTAGCTGGACCAAGATCAAGTCAGGCAAGTAAGTGACGAGTGCCCCTCCCGGTCCGCAGTTCGGCCGGGAGGGAGGTGACCCACCCGACAGGTTGGACGGCGCGTAAGGATGCGCGACTGGCAAATCACACATTAAGAGGACTGAGTAAGTGCACACAACCAAGATAGTGACGATGGCCCTGGCTCTGGGGTTGGCAAATGTGGCTCAGGCAGCCCCTGTGGTCCACTTTTACAACTGGTCCGACTATATCGGCGAGACCACCCTCAGCGACTTTCAGCGGGCGACCGGGATCCAGACCGTCTATGACGTGTTTGATTCCAACGAAACCCTCGAAGGCAAGCTGCTGACCGGACGCACCGGTTACGATCTGGTGGTGCCCTCCAACAATTTCCTGGCCAAACAGATCAAGGCGGGGGCCTTCCAGAAGCTGGATCCCGCCCTGCTGCCCAATCTGGCCAACCTGGATCCCGTGCTGCTCAAGCAGCTAGACAAGGTGGATCCGGGTCATCAGTACGCCGTGCCCTATCTGTGGGGCACCAACGGCATCGGTTACAACATCGACAAGGTCAAGGCCGTGCTGGGAGTCGACAAGATTGACTCCTGGGCCGTGATCTTCGAACCGGAAAACATGCAGAAACTGGCCCGTTGCGGGGTCGCCTTCCTCGACTCGGCAGACGAGATGATCCCGGCGGCGCTCAACTATCTGGGGCTCAACCCCAACAGCCAGGATCCGGCGGACCTCAAGCGTGCCGAGGAGCAGCTGCTCAAGGTGCGTCCCTACGTGGCCTATTTCCACTCCTCCAAGTACATCGGCGATCTCGCCAATGGCGACATCTGCGTGGCGGCCGGTTTCTCCGGCGACATCCTGCAGGCGGCGGCCCGTGCCGACGAAGCCGGCAAGGGGATCAAGATCGCCTACAGCATACCGAAGGAGGGGGGCAACCTCTGGTTCGACATGATGGCGATCCCGGCCGATGCCACCAACGTGAAAGAGGCGCACGCCCTCATCAACTACGTGCTGCAGCCCGAGGTGATTGCCCAGATCAGCAATCATGTGGGCTACGCGAACCCCAACGCCAAGGCGGGGGAGTTCATGGAGGAACACGTGCGCAATGACGAGTCCGTCTATCCACCCCAGGCGGTGCTGGAGCGGCTGTATGTGCAGCAGGCACATCCCCGCGCGGTGCAGCGCCTGATCACCCGGAGTTGGACCAAGATCAAGTCCGGAACCTAACCTTGGCGCCCATCCCGGGGCGCCAGACTGTTTTATGGATCGGCCCCGGCCGGTATTACCTTTGGGAGTTTGGTAATGGCGATAGCCTCCAGTGCCTACAAGAAAGCCCTCGAGGGCAGCCAGCAACGCAAAGAAGTGCTGGTCAAGATAGACAGGGTAAGCAAGCAATTCGATGAAACGCTGGCGGTCGACAACGTGTCCCTCAACATCCACAAGGGCGAGATCTTCGCCCTGTTGGGCGGGTCCGGCTCCGGCAAGTCGACCCTGCTGCGGATGCTGGCGGGGTTCGAGCGTCCCACCGAGGGACGCTTGTTTCTCGACGGGGTCGACATCACCGACATGCCGCCCTATGAACGCCCCATCAACATGATGTTCCAGTCCTACGCCCTGTTCCCCCACATGACGGTGGCACAGAACATCGCCTTCGGCCTCAAGCAGGATGGCCTGCCCAAGGCAGAGGTCGATGCCCGGGTGGAGGAGATGCTCAAGCTGGTGCAGATGACCCAGTATGCCCGCCGCAAGCCCCATCAGCTCTCCGGCGGCCAGCGCCAGCGGGTGGCGCTGGCGCGCTCGCTGGCCAAGCGGCCCAAGCTGCTGTTGCTGGATGAGCCCATGGGGGCGCTGGACAAGAAGCTGCGTTCCCAGATGCAGCTCGAGCTGGTCGAGATCATCGAACGGGTCGGGGTAACCTGCGTCATGGTGACCCACGACCAGGAAGAGGCGATGACCATGGCCGAGCGGATCGCCATCATGCACCTGGGTTGCATCGAACAGATCGGCAGCCCGATGGACATCTACGAAACCCCGGCCAGCCGGCTGGTGTGCGAGTTCATCGGTAACGTCAACCTGTTTGACGGCCTGCTGGTGGAGGATGAGCAGGACCACGCCACCATCGCCTGCGCCGATCTGGAGCAGCCCATCTATGTGGGCCACGGCATCAGCTCCCGCGCCGAGAACAAGAAGGTCACCTACGCCCTGCGGCCGGAAAAACTGCTGATGAGCCTGCAAAAGCCGGTGGAGATCGAGCATCCGGACTTCAACTGGACCAAGGGCGAAGTCTATGACATCGCCTATCTGGGCGGCCATTCGGTTTATCACATCCAGTTGCCTTCGGGCAAAATCGTTCAGGCTTTCATCGCCAATGCCGAACGCCACGGCAAGCGGCCGACCTGGGATGACCAGGTGTTCCTCTACTGGGAAGATGACAGCGGCGTGGTGCTGCAATCATGATGGCATTGAGACGACTGAAGGCACTGGGGGGGCGGCAGCTGGTGATCGGCATCCCGTTCTTCTGGCTGTTCCTGTTCTTCCTGCTGCCCTTCATCATAGTGGTGAAGATCAGCTTCGCCGAAGCGGACGTGGCGATCCCGCCCTACACCGACGTGGTGAGCTGGGCCGACGATCAGCTCACCATCTTGCTGCACATGGGCAACTACCTGTTGCTGCAGGAGGATGAGCTCTACATCGCGGCTTATCTCGGTTCCCTCAAGATGGCCTTCATCAGTACAGTGCTCTGCCTGCTGATCGGCTATCCGATGGCCTACTCCATCGCCCGGGCCAACAAGGAGACCCAGACAGTTCTGCTGCTGCTCATCATGATGCCGACCTGGACCGCGATTCTGATCCGGGTCTACGCCTGGATGGGCATTCTCAGCAACAACGGCCTGCTCAACAGCCTGTTGATGGGCATCGGCCTCATCAACGAGCCGCTGCAGATCCTCAATACCAACCTGGCGGTCTACATCGGCATCGTTTACTCCTACCTGCCGTTCATGGTGCTGCCGCTCTACGCCAACCTGGTCAAGCACGATCAGAGCCTGCTGGAGGCGGCCTCCGACCTCGGCGCCCGCAACCTGACCCGGTTCTGGCAGATCACGGTGCCGCTCTCCAAGAACGGCATCATCGCCGGCTGCATGCTGGTGTTCATCCCGGTGGTGGGCGAGTTCGTCATTCCGGAGCTGCTGGGCGGCCCCGAGACCCTGATGATCGGCAAGGTGCTGTGGCAGGAGTTCTTCAACAACCGCGACTGGCCGGTGGCGTCCGCCCTGGCGGTGGTGATGCTGGCGGTGCTGATCATTCCGATCATCCTGTTCAACCGCAACCAGGCCAAAGAGCTGGAGGGTAAAGTATGAGGCGCTTTGGTTTTGCCAAGCTGATGCTGTGGCTGGGGCTGCTGTTCATCTACCTGCCGATGATCATCATGGTGATCTACTCCTTCAACGCCTCCAAGCTGGTGACGGTATGGGGCGGCTGGTCGCTGAAGTGGTATTTCGGCCTGCTCGACAACAAGCAGTTGATAGGTTCGGTACTGCGTTCGCTGGAGATCGCCTTCTATACTGCCATCGCGGCGGTGGCACTGGGGACGGTGGCGGCCTTCGTGCTGACCCGGATCCCGCACTTCCGTGGCCGGACCCTGTTCGGCGGCATGGTGACGGCGCCGCTGGTGATGCCCGAGGTGATCACCGGTCTCTCCCTGCTGCTGCTGTTCGTGGCCATGGCCCAGCTGGTGGGCTGGCCCGCCGAGCGGGGCATGGTGACCATCTGGATCGCGCACACCACCTTCTGTACCGCCTATGTGGCGATCGTGGTGTCGGCCCGCCTGCGGGAGCTGGATCTCTCCATCGAGGAGGCGGCCATGGATCTGGGGGCCAAGCCCTGGAAGGTGTTCTTCCTGATCACCATCCCGATGATCGCCCCGTCGCTGGCGGCGGGCGGCATGATGTCGTTTGCCCTGTCGCTGGATGACCTGGTGCTGGCGAGCTTCGTCTCCGGCCCGGGCTCGACCACCCTGCCGATGGAGGTCTTCTCGGCGGTGCGACTCGGGGTGAAACCCGAGATCAACGCGGTGGCCAGCCTGATCCTGCTGTCGGTGTCGTTGTTCACCTTCGGCAGCTGGTATCTGATGGCCAAGGCGGAGAAACGTCGCCGCGCCGAGATCGCCATGACCACCCAGATGCAGGCAGTCGCCTGACCTCGTGTTAAGATCCGCATTCTCTCGTCAATCCGGAGGATGAGAATGCGGATCTCCATCTTTAGCGGCCAGGGTACCGAACTGGTTCCCGGCCTTGTCAGTGCCATCCACAAACAAGCCACCTCCATACCGCTCTGGTGCGGTGCCAATGGTCTGGCTGGCGACGAACAGTGCGACCAGCGCCACCATGGCGGCCCGGATCGGGCGCTGCACTACTATCCCGCCGATCACTACCCCTGGTGGCACAACTGGCAGACGGCGCTGGGCCTGCCGGCCCCGCGTACACCCTGGCAACCGGCCGCCTTCGGCGAGAACCTCTCCGGGGTCGGGCTGACCGAGGTGCAGGCCTGCATCGGCGATGTCTATCGACTCGGCGAGGCGCTGATCCAGATAAGTCAGCCCAGATCCCCCTGCTTCAAGCTCAACCAGCGTTTCGGCTATGGCCAGATGTCGCAGGTGATGCAGCTCAGCGGCCGCTGTGGCTGGCTGTTGCGGGTGCTGGAAGAGGGGATGGTGATGCCGCAGGAGCGGCTGGAGCTGGTGGACAGGCCTTACCCTGAACTCACGGTAAAGCGCACCGCCGATATCCTGTTCAACCAGCTGCGCAACGAGGCGGACCTGCTGTTGCTGCTGGAAAATCCGGCCCTCTCGCCCAACTGGCGCAAGCATGCGGCAGACTGGCTGGAGCATGGTGTGGTCGCTGACTGGCGTCGCCGCTTGCTCGGCCCGGCCGAATTCCAGCTCGCTTCGTCATAAGCGTTGCCAGGCCATTTTTTGGCCGCTGACGGCTCAGGACGGATGGAACTGACGAATAGTTGAGCGAACAGCCATTTTTTTGCTTACAAACGTAAAAAAGGCTTGTGTCGAGTCGGGGCTTTCGGTAAATTCCCGTCCCGCAGACATCGGTGTGTAGCGCAGCTTGGTAGCGCACTTCGTTCGGGACGAAGGGGTCGGAGGTTCGAATCCTCTCACACCGACCACATTAGAAAAGGCCGCTCAATAGAGCGGCCTTTTCGCATTTGGCGTTCGCGCAAGTCGAGGGCGATATTCAGGCTGGCGGCTTGCTAGGGTAACTGCAATGCTCCTCTGTTCCTCTGTTCCTCTGTTCCTCTGTTCCTCTGTTCCTCTGTTCCTCTGTTCCTCTGTTCCTCTGTTCCTCTGTCACCCTGTTTCATCCATCTCGTCAGTTCCGTTGCCCAGCGCTGGGCAATAAAAGGGCCACCGCTCGGTGGCCCAGGGTGGAGTCTGATCCTGACTCCGGCACTCTAGATTGTGGCAATCTCTGGTTGGGTTCTGTCTATGGTGCCCTCCTTGCGCGCCAGGCGCCTGTTAGATATGCCAGTGCTGATGCCGCAATGCCTTGAAGCCGTGCTGAGGTTGCAAGGCCGCGTGCTTGGGGTACTCACTAATGAAATGTTCGATTCCCTCCATCAGTTGTTCACGTAATGAAGACACGGGCTCATGCCAGGCTTGCAGGCATAGATGGCCGGGGATCAGCTGCTCCTGATAATCTTCCAGCAGCTGTTCTGGCCAGGGCTCAATACCGGAATTGCGTTGCAGCAAATAGTGGGCGGCGGGTTCACGGGCATAGATGAACTGAATTTGGGCCAGGTCGCGTTGGCTTAGCGTTTGACTGTTGATATGACAAGTCAGGTATTTTCCCGTCTTCAGGTCCAAGAAGTGACCGCGTTGCCGACAGGCTATGATGCGATACCAAGGCAGGGGCGAACAGAGAGAGTATCCCTCAAGCTCCTGTTCCAGCCAGTGGCGACACTCGGGTGTCTGCACCTCGTCGAGCATGGACTCGAGCTGCCTCAACAAGGCTCTGGATGGTTTGGTGGCCAGTTTCGCACTCATCGCCTGCAATCCTCCCTCTGCACACAATCCCGACTTTCAGTATGAACCCGGTGGCGGCAGAGGGGGTAAGGTTTCTAATGATTAAAATCAGATTAGCAGCGTGGTTTTTATGCAATAGGCTGGCTCAGCCCACCAGGTAGGTGCCGGTGCCGAAGGCGATATGAGTCCCTTCTTCGTTGTGCAGTTCCATGCGGGCAACCGCGACCTTGCTACCGGCCCGGATGATGTGGGCGGTGGCGATGAACTCGTTGCCGCGCCCCGGCCGCAGGTAGTCCACCCGCAGATCGATGGTGCCGAGGCGGGAGAAACGCTCCTTGAGGTAGCTGGGGGAGAAGTCTTCCAGCTCGTCGATGCAGGAGGCGGCGACTATCATGCCGCCGGCTACATCGAGCAGGCTGGCGGTGACGCCGCCGTGCAGGATGTTGTGGAAGGGGTTGCCGATCAGCTTCTCCTCCATCTTGATGCGCAGCTCCACCTTGTCGAAGTCGTAGTGCGTCACCTGCATTCCGATCAGCTTGTTGAACGGCATCCTCTCGGCGAACAGGTTGGCAATGCCACTGAGCGCCATCTTCTTGAGCATCTGTTTCATTCCTTGAGTCCGATCCCTGGCAGTATGACCGAGTAAAAACTCCAGCCAGTCTGCAACACTTCCTTAACAGTCGCAATGGCAGGTTTATTGTGGGCGGCGGCTGCTTTAGAATGGCGACCCCAAAGGAGAGCCCATGACCGCCATTGCCGAAACCCTGCCTGACCCCCAGCCAGAGAATCCGCTTGCCCTGCTGCAGGCGGTGTTCGGCTATCAGCAATTCCGGCCGGGCCAGCTCGAAATCATCGAGCAGATAGTGGCGGGGCGCGATGCGCTGGTGCTCAAGCCCACCGGTGGCGGCAAGTCGCTCTGCTACCAGATCCCGGCGCTGCTGCGCCCCGGGCTCGGGGTAGTGGTCTCTCCCCTCATTTCGCTGATGAAGGATCAGGTGGACAGCCTGCGCGCCAACGGCGTGGCGGCGGTCTACATCAACTCGGCCCTCAGCCGGGAGGAGATGATCCAGAATTTTTCCGCCATGCGGCGCGGCGAGATAAAAATCGTCTATGTCTCCCCTGAACGCCTGCTGCAGCACGAGTTCATGGACCGGCTGGCGGAGTTGCCGCTCGGTCTGTTTGCCATCGACGAGGCGCACTGCGTCTCCCAGTGGGGGCACGATTTTCGGCCGGAATATGCGGCGCTGGGCCGGCTCAAGCAGTGGTTCCCGCAGGTGCCCGTGGTGGCGCTCACCGCCACCGCCGACGAGGCGACCCGTAGCGACATGCTGCATCGGCTGGAACTCCACGACCCCTTTATCCACACCGCCAGCTTCGATCGGCCCAATATCCGCTACAGCCTGGTGGAGAAGTTCAAGGCGGCGGAGCAGCTGCTGCGCTACGTGCAGAGCCAGAAGGGCAACTGCGGCATCGTCTACTGCTCCAGCCGCAATCGGGTGGAGGAGGTGGCCGAGCGGCTCTCTCGCCACGGCTGCAAGGCGGCGCCCTATCACGCAGGTTTGCCGCTCGAGCTGCGCCAGCGCACTCAGGAGTCCTTCCTCAAGGACGACATCGAGATAGTGGTGGCGACGGTGGCGTTCGGCATGGGCATCGACAAGCCCAACGTGCGCTTCGTGGTGCACTACGACATCCCGAAGAACATCGAGTCCTACTATCAGGAAACCGGCCGGGCCGGCCGTGACGGTACCCCGGCCGAGGCGCTGCTGCTGTACGATCCCGCCGACATCGGCCGGGTGCGCCGGCTGCTCGACAACATCGAAAACCCCCAGCAGTTGCAGGTGGAGCAGTACAAGCTCAACGTGATGGCGGCCTTCGCCGAGGCGCAGACATGCCGCCGGCAGGTGCTGCTCAACTACTTCGGCGAGTACAACGACAAGCCGTGCGGCAACTGCGACATCTGCCTCGACCCGCCCCAGAGCTATGACGGCACCGAAGATGCCCAGAAGGCGCTCTCCTGCGTCTGGCGGGTGGGTCAGAACTTCGGCGTGGGTTATGTGGTGGAGGTGTTGCGCGGGTCGCTGAACCAGCGCATCAAGGATCACGGCCACGACAAGCTGTCGACCTACGGCATCGGCAAGGATCAGAGCCACGAGTACTGGATGAGCGTGATCCGCCAGTTGATCCACAAGGGGCTGCTGACCCAGAACATCACCCGCAATCTGGTGCTGCAGTTGACCGAGGCGGCCCGTCCCGTGCTGCGCGGCGAGGTGAAGCTGGATCTGGCGGTGCCGCGCCTGCAGCCCATCTCCAGCCGCAAGGAGAAGCGCAACGGCCTGCTCGACAACGCCAACTACGACAAGCGGCTGTTCAAGGAGCTGCGCGCCCTGCGCAAGCAGATCGCCGAGGATGAAGAGGTGCCGCCCTACGTGGTGTTCAACGATGCCACCCTGGTCGAGATGGCGCAGCTGATGCCGATGACCGAAGCGGAAATGCTGGCGGTCAACGGCGTGGGTCACCGCAAGCTGGAACGCTTCGGCGAAGCCTTTATGGACCTGATCATCGACTACTGCCGTCGGTAAAATGTTGGCGAAGTTGCACCGGGCGGGTGCGTCGCCAACGGGCGCCCGTCTGCCGGGCGCGCCGGTTATTTGAGGCTGGCGTAATAGGCCGCCAGATTCTCCATGTCCGCATCGGTGAGCGGCGCCATGAAGGGCACCATCAAAGGCTCCTTGCGGCTGCCATCCTTGAAGGCCTTCAGCTGTTTCACCAGATAGGCGGCGTTTTGTCCCGCCAGATGGGGATAGTTGGGGATCAGAGCCCTGCCTTCGACCCCGTGACAGGCGGCGCAGACGGCGGCCTTGGCCTTGCCTGCCTCGACATCGGCCGCCTGGGCCGGCCCCCACAACAACAGCAACAGGGGCAGGGCGCCCAGCCATCTTTGCATCTTCTTCTCCTTGAAATGAAATAGCGCATCGTCCGTTAGCCAGTGCTGGCCGACGGCGGTATAAAGAGTGACACGAGCATACGCAGGGATGAACCGCACCACCATGAAGCTGATCAACACTTTTGCCACCGAACTGCCCTGGGCCTGCGAGCCCGTCGCACCCCAGTCACTGCATGCCCCCGCCCTGCTGCACCTCAACCGTGCGCTGCTCGGCGAGCTGGGGCTGGGGGCGGTGAGCGAGGCCGACTGGCTGGCCTGCTGTGGCCATGGGCAGCCCTTGCCCGGCATGCAGCCGGTGGCCCAGGTCTATGCGGGCCACCAGTTCGGCGGCTACAGCCCGCGTCTCGGCGATGGCCGCGCCCTGCTGCTGGGGGAGCAGCAGGCACCGGATGACAGCCGCTGGGACCTGCACCTGAAAGGGGCGGGCAAGACCCCTTTCTCCCGTTTCGGTGATGGCCGCGCCGTGCTCCGCTCCAGCATTCGCGAGTACCTGGCCTCCGAGGCGCTGCATGCCCTCGGCATCCCCACCACCCGGGCACTGGTGCTGGTGGGTAGCCAGGAGCCGGTCTACCGCGAGCAGGTGGAGACGGGCGCGACCGTGCTGCGTACCGCCCCGAGCCATCTGCGCTTCGGTCACGTTGAGTATTTCGCCTGGAGCGGGCAGGGGGAGCGGATCCCGGCCCTTATCGACTATCTGCTGCGCCACCATTTCCCCGAGCTGGCCGATGGTGCCGAGCTATTTGCCGAAGTGGTGCGCCGCACCGCGCGGCTCATCGCCAAGTGGCAGGCGGCAGGTTTCTGCCACGGGGTGATGAACACCGACAACATGTCACTGCTCGGGCTGACGCTGGATTACGGTCCCTACGGCTTCATCGATGCCTATGTGCCGGACTTTGTCTGCAACCACTCGGATCCGGGCGGTCGCTATGCGCTGGATCAGCAGCCAGCGGTGGGTTACTGGAATTTGCAAAAGCTGGCGCAGGCGCTGGCCGGCCACGTCGATGGGGACGTGCTGGCTGCGGCCCTGGCCCAGTACGAACACCAGTTGATGCTGCACTACTCCGAACTGATGCGCGCCAAACTGGGGTTGGCGGTGTGGGAAGAGGACGATCCGGCGCTGTTCCGCGAGCTGTTCCGGCTGCTGGCGGCGCACGGGGTGGATTACCACCTGTTCCTGCGTCGTCTCGGTGAGGTGACGCGCGAGGGAGCGTGGCCCGCCAGTCTGCTGGCCCTGCTGCCGGAGCCTGCCGCCTGGCAAGGGTGGCTTGAGGCCTATCGGGCGCGCCTGGCCCGGGAAGGGAGCGAGGATGGCGTACGCAAGGGGCTGATGGATGCGATCAATCCCAAGTATGTGCTGCGTAACGCGCTGGCTCAGCGGGTGATCGAGGCTGCCGAGCAGGGCGACATGGCACCGTTCGAGCGGCTGTTTGCGGCCCTGCAGCACCCCTATGATGAGCAACCCGAATACGAGGAACTCGCTACTCCGCAACCGGCATGGTATTGCGGTGGCGAGCTCTCTTGCAGCAGTTGAGGAACAGCAGATGAACTGGCGTATCGCGCAGACAGACAGGGAAGCCGGGGTGGTGACGCTGGTCAACTCCGCGCTCGACTGGGACAGCTTTCCGACTCTGGCCGAGGCTCTGTTACAGGAGTGGGAGCTGGTGGCGCTCGAGCGGGAGTGCGGCGCCGATCGTCACAGCTGGCTGCTGGAGTTCGAAGGGAGCCGCTTTCGGCTCGAATACGAGCACTACAGCGGCTGCTGGCTGGCGGCGGAGCTGCCTGCCGGCGGAGCTGCCTGCCGATGCCGAGGTGCTGCTCTGGCTGGCCCGCCAGCATCAGGGCTGAGCAGGGACAGCAGCCTCAAGCAACCGCATAAAGATTGAACTATCAGTGTGGGGGCGTATAATCTCGCCCCTCAATTATCGCCAATGGTGGCGGTATGGGTTCCCTAACCCCATTAACCAAAAAGGTCACAATATGAATCTGACCCCTGCTCAGCACCAGACGGCGCTGGTGCGCCTCTCGTTGTTCCACATCCTGATCATTGCCAGCAGCAACTACCTGGTGCAGCTGCCGATCACCATCTTCGGCTTCCACACCACCTGGGGTGCCTTCAGTTTCCCGTTCATCTTTCTGGCCACCGACCTGACGGTGCGGATCTTTGGTGCCGGTCTGGCGCGCAAGATCATCCAGACCGTGATGCTGCCGGCGCTGGCCATCTCCTATGCCCTGTCGGTGCTGTTCTTCGAGGGCAGCTTCCAGGGCGTCGGCAACCTGGCCGAGTTCAACCTGTTCGTGGCGCGCATCGCTCTGGCCAGCTTTATGGCCTATCTGGTGGGCCAGTTCATGGACGTGGTGGTGTTCAACCGGCTGCGGCTGCTCAAGGCATGGTGGGTGGCACCGGCGGCCTCCACCCTGTTCGGCAATCTGGTGGACACCATCGCTTTCTTCACCATCGCCTTCTGGCGCAGCACGGATCCCTTCATGGCCGAGCACTGGGTCGAGATTGCTACCGTGGACTACGTATTCAAGCTGCTGATAAGCCTGGGATTGTTTGTGCCGCTCTACGGCGTGCTGCTGCGTTATCTCAGCCGCAAGCTGGTGGGCGAGGCCGGATTGGCCGGCCTGCAAACGGCCACACGGCAAGCCTGACGAGATTGACCACCCCCATGGGTGGTCAATTTTTTTGCATTTTTGGCAAATAAGAGTTGCCAAGTTAAATGAGAATGATTATTGTTACCTTGTTTTCCGGGAAAGACTTCATTCGTTCCAACGTGATGGACTTCTTGTGAAGGCACGACATTGCTCACATTGCTTCCAGTTAAGGGGCCAGTTTTTACTGGCCCTCTTTTTTTGCGTGTTTTCGGCCGGCGACGGGCATAAAAAATGGGAGCCTTGGCTCCCATTTTCACTCTGCTCTGCTTACTCGATGTCGAGTGCATCGGGGGAGAGGATCACCCCTGTGGTATCGGCGTAGAGGTGGTCGTCCGGCAGGAAGGTGACACCGCCGAAGTTGACCGGCAGATCGGTCTCGCCCACGTCCTTGCTGTCGGCACCTACCGGAATGGCTGCCAGCGCCTGAATGCCGATATCCAAGTCTTCCAGAATGTCGACCTCGCGTACGCAGCCGTAGCAGACGATCCCTTCCCACTCGTTCTCGGCCGCCGTGGTGGCGATCTCGCTGTCGATCAGGGCGCGGCGCATGGAGCCACCGCCATCGATCAGCAACACCCGACCGACGCCGTTCTCTTTGACGAGTTCACGGATCAGGCCGTTTGATTCGAAGCATTTGACTGTGGTGATGACGCCGCCGAATGAGGCGCGGCCGCCGAAGGAGCAGAGCATGGGTTCGAGCACATCCACCATGTCCTGATAGATGTCGCACAGTTCTGAAGTGTTGTATTCCATTGTGTCAAATCCACCGCTGGAAACAGGTGGGATCCAGTATAAGGAGTGGGACCGGCATTTCAATGAATATTCCTTGAACAACAACGGGGATAACGTTTTCCGCATAAGCTCAATGCAGTCCATCCCGTGCTTGTGAGAGGTTCATCGTGCTGATCCGTCATAAATTGATCCTGAATACCGCGCTGGTCGCCGTTGCCATGCTGGTATTGAGCGGCCTGTTTCTCTACTCCAACCAGGTGAGTCGCCATCTGACCGAGGCCCAGCGCAACGTTGACGGGCTCGAGATCGCCATGCTCAACCTGCGACGGGCCGAGAAGGATTTCCTGATCCGCAAGGATCCGGCCTTCGTGACCCGCTTCAACGAGGTGCTGGCCAATTTTCACCAGCTCAACCAGACCCTGGGTCAGGATGACAACCTCAGTGCCGTGCAGGGCGAGCTGACCCGGCTGGATCAGCAGATGGGGGCCTATGGCAAGGCCTTCAACGATCTGGTGGCCCAGCAGCAGATCATCGGGCTGGGGCCGGAAGACGGCCTCTACGGGCGTTTGAGAACGGCGGTGCATCAGGTGGAAGAGGGGCTCAAGCAGCTGGATGAACAGGGTCTGCTCATCACCATGTTGCAACTGCGGCGGGCGGAGAAAGACTTCATGCTGCGCTCCGACATCCAGTATCTGGAACGCTTTCAGACCCTGCACAAGGATTTCCAGCAGCGGCTGGCAACCCTGCCGGAGGCTGATCGCGGCAAGCTGGAGCAGGCCAGCGAACAGTACCGGCAGGACTTCGTCGCGCTGGTGCAGGGCATGCAAGTGCTGGGGCTGAGTGAAGATGAGGGGCTGCGCAATGAGATGCGGGGCCTGGTGCATCAGACCGAGCAGGGCTTTACCGCCGTCGGCAAGCACATCGCCGACGAGCTGGTACGGCAGACCTCGCGCCTCAATACCCTGATGCTGGTCTGTGGCGGCATCATCATAGTGCTGATCGGCATCATGAGCATGCTGCTGGGCCGCAGCATCGACCGCCCCATCTCGCGGGTGAACGACACCGTCAACCGCATCCGGCAGGACAACGACCTGCGCCTCAAGATAGAGCTGCAGGGGGCGGACGAGATGGCCCAGCTGGCAGGCAATCTGGACGTGATGCTGGGGGGCTTTCGCCACCTCATCGGCGACGTGAAACAGAGCGTACACACCCTGACCGAGGCGGCGGATCACCTCTCCGGCAACGTGCGCCGCACCAGTGAGGGGGCCGCTCGCCAGCTGCAGGAGACCGACATGGTGGCGACCGCCTCCACCGAGATGGGCTCCACCATAGAGGAGATTGCCCGCAACACCGAGCAGGCCGCCAACAATGCCCAGACCACCAACAACAAGGCGATGGAGGGGCGCAGTGCGGTGGAGAACACCGTCAGCCAGATCCGCTCCCTGGCCGACAACCTGGAGAACTCTTCCCGCGAAGTGGCCCAGCTGCAGCAGGAGAGCGAAACCATCGGCTCTGTGCTGGACGTGATCCGCGGCATCGCCGAGCAGACCAACCTGCTGGCGCTCAACGCGGCCATCGAGGCGGCGCGGGCGGGGGATCAGGGGCGCGGTTTTGCGGTGGTGGCGGACGAGGTGCGCAGCCTCGCCATCCGCACCCAGAAGTCGACCCAGGAGATCGCCGGCATCATCAGCTCGCTGCAGAAGCAGACCGGCAACATAGTGGGCATGATGGCAACCTGCCGCGAGCAGGGCAACAGCAGCTCGGAGCAGGCCTGCATGGCGGGCGAACTGCTGGAGCAGATCACCCATGACGTCACCCACATCATGGACATGAGCACCCAGATTGCCGCCGCCATCGAGCAGCAGAGCCTGGTGGCCAACGAGGTGAACCGCAACGTCAACAACATCCGCGACATCGCCCAGGAGTCGAGCCTGATGGCGGAGGAGAACGCCAAGTCGAGTCACGGCCTGACCGAGCAGGCCAAGCTGCTCAACCAGGCGGTGGCCAAATATCGGGTGTAGCGGCCGCGCCGAATGAACAAGGGAGCCATAAAGGCTCCCTTTTTATTGCCGAGCGGATCAAAGCAGGAACAGGGTGGCCAGCCCCAGGAAGATGAAGAAACCGCCGGTGTCTGTGATGGCGGTGATCATCACGCTGGCCCCCACCGCCGGGTCGCGGCCCAGCCGGCTCATGGTCATGGGGATGATGACCCCCATCAGCGCCGCTACCAGCAGGTTGAGCATCATGGCGAGCGTCATCACGGCACCCAGCGCCGCATCCTGATAGAGGATGTAGGTGGCCACCCCCATGGTGCCGCCCCACACCAGACCGTTGATCAGGGCTACCCCCAGCTCGCGCCACAGCAGGAAGGAGACGTTGCCGGTCTGGATATGCTGCAGCGCCAGCGCCCGCACTATCATGGTGATGGTCTGGTTGCCGGTGTTGCCACCGATGCCGGCGACGATGGGCATCAGCGCCGCCAGCGCCACCAGCTGGGAGATGGTGTGCTCGAACAGACCGATCACCCGCGACGCCACGAAGGCGGTGCAGAGGTTGATGGCGAGCCAGGCCCAGCGGGTCTTGACCGCCTTGGAGACGGGCGCGAACACGTCCTCTTCTTCACTGATCCCCCCCATCCGGCGCAGGTCGGTGTCACTCTCCTCATAGACCAGATCCACCACCTCGGCGACGGTGAGCCGGCCCATCAGCTTGCCGCGGCCATCGATGACGGCGGCGGAGACCAGGTCGTCCCGCTCGAAGGTACGGGCGGCGGCCTCATCGTTGTCTTCCGGATCGAAGGTGACCGGATCCTTCTCCATCACGTCGCGCACCAGGGTCTCGGGTTTGTGCAGCAGCACAGTGGTGAGCGGCAGCTCCCCCTGCAGCCGGTTGCGCCGGTCGGTGACGAACAGCTTGTCGGTGTTGGCGGGGATCTTGCCGCGCAGGCGCAGGTAGCGCTGCACCGTGGCCAGGCTCACCTCGGCCCGTACCGTGATGAGCTCGAAGTCCATCATGGCGCCGACCGTGTGCTTGCCGTAGCGGATCACCTCCCGCACCCGGTCGCGCTGGGCCGGGGCCATGGAGGTGAGCAGCCGCCCCATCAGGTTGCGGGGCAGGTACTGGCCCAGATAGATCTGATCGTCGATGTCGAGGGTGCGCAGGGCGTGCAGCAGCTCCTTGTCGCTCATGCCGCTGATCAGGCTGTCCCACACCGTCTCCGACGCCTCCACCAGGATCTGGCCGTGCTTCTCCTCGTCCACCTGCTGCCACAGCACGTGACGCTCGTCCGGCGGCAGGGATTCCAGTGCATCGGCGATATCGGCGGCGGGCAGGCTGTTGACCAGCCGGGTGAGCTCACTGGTCTGATCCCGCAGGGTGGCATCCTGCACCCCTTGCGGGTCGAGCAGGCTGTCGGTGAGGGCATCATCGGCCAGCAGCAGGGTGAGAATGCGCGATCTGTCTTGTTCACGCTGTTTGGCGCTGTTCTTGGCGGGGAGGGACATGAAGCAGAATTCCTGAATTCGGTGGTCCGGCTGACACACCCCATAGGATACCAGACTCAAAACAAGAGGTTATGACAGTAAATGCAGAAAAAGAAACGCCACCCGAGGGTGGCGTTGACATAGATGTAGCGATCAGGCCGAAGCGAGGGCCGCGTCGGCGGTGCATCCTTGCCCGAACCAGGCAAGCTGGTCCGCCAGGGTCACCACAGATCCCACCATGATGAGGGCCGGGCTCTCGACCCCCACCGCCAGCTCGGGCAGTTGATCGAGGGTGCCGCGAATGACCCGCTGGCTTGGCTGGGTGCCGCGCTCGATCAGCGCCACCGGGGTGTCGCCCGCCTTGCCGTGGATCAGCAGCAGCTCGCGGATGGTGGCACAGGAGGAGAGCCCCATGTAGAACACCAGGGTCTGCTTGTCTTTGGCCAGCAGCGGCCAGTCGAGATCCTGGGCGCCCCCTTTGCCGTGGGCGGTGACGAAGCGCACGCTCTGGGCGTGATCGCGGTGGGTCAGCGGAATGCCGGCGTAGGCGGCGCAGCCGCTGGCCGCGGTGATCCCCGGCACCACCTGAAAACCGATGCCGCTGCCCACCAGCGTCTCCAGCTCCTCGCCGCCACGGCCGAAGATGAAGGGGTCGCCCCCCTTCAGCCGCACCACCCGCTGGCCCTTCTTCGCCTCCTCCAGCAACAGCTGGTTGATCCCCTCCTGCGGCACGCAGTGGTTGCCCGCCTGTTTGCCGACGAAGATGCGCCTGGCATCGCGGCGCACCAGCGCCATCACCTCGTCGGAGACCAGCCGGTCATAGACCACCACGTCCGCCTGCTGCATCTGGCGCAGGGCGTGCAGGGTGAGCAGGCCCGGATCGCCGGGGCCTGCCCCCACCAGTACCACCTCGCCACCGGTCTGGCTCTCGTCGGCAAACAGGCTGTCGGCCAGCTGATTGGCAGAGGCGCTATCGCCCCGTGCCAGCGCCTGCCCGAGCCGGTCCGCCCCGAGCAGCCGTTCCCAGAAGCGGCGTCGCTCGCCCATGCTGGCGAAGCGGGCCTTGACCCGCTCCCGCAGGCTGCCGGCGAAGGCCGCAATGGCGCCCAGATGCTGGGGCAGCAGGGCTTCGAGTTTTTCCCGCAGCAAGCGGGCCAGCACCGGCGCCTTGCCACCGGAGGAGATGGCCACCATCAGCGGCGAGCGGTCGATGATCGACGGCATGATGAAGCTGGAGCGTTTCGGGTCATCCACCACGTTGGCAAAGATCCGCGCCAGATTGGCGCTCTGGTAGACCAGGGCGTTCACCTCGCGCCGATCGGTGGCGGCCACCACCAGCCACTTGCCCGTCAGTTGCTGTGGCGCGAATTCACCGGCCAGCCACTCGATGCTGCCGTTGGCAGCCAGTTCCGCCAGCTCGGGGTCGAGCTCGGGCGCGACCACGGTGAGCTGGGCACCGACATCCAGCAGCAGGCGCGCCTTGCGCTCCGCTACCTCGCCGCCGCCGACCAGCAGCACGGGTTTGTTGTCGAGTCGGCAAAAGATGGGCAAGTAGTCCATGGGGCCTCCTGATCAGGCGTTTTGGGTCTGGCTGGCAGTGGTGGTGGTCTCGCTCACCGCGACCGGGCGCTCAGCCTTGGGGGTGGCATACCAGTAGCCGAGGCCCATGAAGAGGGCGCCGGAGACGGTGTTGCCGAGGGTCACCCACAGCAGGTTGTGGCCGATGCCGCCCAGGGTGTAGGCCTCGGAATGGGCACCGAACCAGGAGAGGGCGAACAGGGTCATGTTGGCGACCGAGTGCTCGTAGCCGGAGGCGATGAAGGCCAGCAGGCACCACCAGATGGCGATGAACTTGGCGGCACCCTCGGTGCGCAGCGCCATCCAGATGGCGAGGCAGACCAGCCAGTTGCACAGCACGCCCTTCATGAACAGGGTTAGCGCCGGTGCCTGGGTCTTGGCCAGCGCCACCTTGTGGGCCAAACTGCCTGCGTCCGGCAGCAGGCTGCCGCCGTAGGAGTAGATCAGCGCCACCGCGATGGAGCCGAGCAGGTTGCCGGCCCAGGTCTGCGGCAGGATGCGCAGCAGATCGGCCATGGCGATCTTGCCGGTTTTCACCCCGAAGGTGAGGAACATGGTGTGGCCGGTGAACAGCTCGGAGCCGGCGATGATGACGAGCGTCAGGGCGATGCCAAAGGTGGCCCCCATCACCAGCGGACGGATGCTCGGATCCACCAGGTTGCCCAGGGTGAAGATGAGGATGATGCCAAGGCCCACATAGGCCCCCGCCATGGCGGAGCTGAGCCAGAAGCCGAGCTTGTCGCTGCGCTCGAAGCGGTTGATGCGGGCCGCGTTGGCGGCGCACTTGTTGATGGTTTCGGTATACATCTTTGATTCCTTCAAGAGGGCCGCCCGCGGGCAGCCCTGATATGCATGGTGTTAGCCGATGACCCAGATCTGCGGATCACGTACTTTGACGGGGACGTAGCCCTGTACCGACATGGATCTGGGGTTTGTCGACATCAGACGGCGACCCAGACCTGCTGGTCGCGTACTTCAACGGGATAGCTTTGCACCGACATGGCGGCGTTCTCGAGGCAGTGGCCGTCGCGCAGACGGAAGTGCTGCTTCTTGAGCGGGCTGGCGACCCAGAGCTCACCCTCGTGTTCACCTACGATGCCGCGCGACAGCACGTTGGCGGCGAAGAAGGGATCCCGGTTGTCGATGGCGAACACCTCGGCCGCCGCGCTCGGGCGGAACAGGGCGATCTGGCGCCCTTCGAGCAGAGCACAGACGCCGGTGCCAGGCAGGATGTCGTTGAGTTGGCAGGCGAATTTCATGATTGAACCTCCACATCGAGCGAAACAGGCATATTCTGGTGCCCCTCGAGCAGAGCGCACACACCGGTTCCCGGCATGATGTCGTTGAGTTGGCAGGCTAATTTCATCATTTGGTTTCCACCTCGATCTGGTAGACGGGGATGCGCTCGGCCGGGGTGGCCGGTCGGTGCTGGTCGCGTTCGCTGACGAACTGAACGTCCGGGTCGCGCTTGTCGCTGTTGATGAAGTGGCTGAAGCGCTGCAACGCTTGCTCTTCGTTGAGGGTGCGCGACCATTCGCACTCGTAGCTGTCGATAAGGCGTTGGATATCGCGCTCCAGGGTGTCGGCCAGCCCCAGCTTGTCGTCGACGATCACTTCGCGCAGGTAGTCGACGCCCCCTTCCAGGTTGCCAAGCCAGACCGAGGTACGCTGCAGTTTGTCGGCGCTGGTGACGTAGAACATCATGAAACGGTCGATCAGCTTGATCAGGGTCTCGCGGTCGAGATCGGAGGCCAGCAGGTCGGCGTGGCGCGGTTTCATGCCGCCGTTGCCGCCCACATAGAGGTTCCAGCCCGCGTCGGTGGCGATGATTCCGACGTCCTTGCCCTGGGCTTCCGCACATTCGCGGGTACAGCCGGAGACACCGAACTTCATCTTGTGGGGGGTGCGAATGCCCTTGTAGCGGTTCTCGAGGAAGACCCCGAGGCCGACGCTGTCCTGCACGCCGAAGCGGCACCAGGTGCTGCCGACGCAGGTCTTGGCCATGCGCAGCGCCTTGGCGTAGGCCTGACCGGTCTCGAAGCCCGCCGCCAGCAGTTTGCGCCAGATGGCGGGCAGATCATCCTTCTGGGCTCCGAACAGGCCGATGCGCTGGGCGCCGGTGATCTTGGTGTAGAGCTTGTAGTCGCGGGCCACTTCGGCCACCGCCAGCAGCCCTTCCGGGGTCACTTCACCGCCGGCCATGCGCGGGATGACGGAGTAGCTGCCGTCCTTTTGCATGTTGCCGAGGAAGATGTCGTTGGTGTCCTGCAGCTGGGTATTGAGCGGGCTCAGCACATAGTCGTTCCAGCAGGAGGCGAGGATGGAGCCGACGGTCGGTTTGCACACCTCGCAGCCATGGCCGTGACCGTGCTTGGCCAGCAGCTCGTCGAAGCTCTTGATCCCCTCCACCTTGACCAGGTGGAACAGCTCCTGACGGGAGTAGGGGAAGTGGCCGCAGAGGTGGTTGTTGACCTCGATGCCCTGCTTCACCAGCTCGGCGTTGAGCACCTGGCTGATGAGCGGCACGCAGCCGCCACAGCCGGTACCGGCCTTGGTGTGCTGCTTGATGGCGGCCAAGGTGGTGTGACCCTCGGCCACCGCCTTGGCTATGTCGCCCTTGGAGACGTCGAAGCAGGAGCAGATCTGGGCGCTTTCCGGCAGGGCATCCACCCCCAGGGTCGGCTTGGCACCGGCGTAGGCGGGCAGGATCAGGGTGTCCGGGTGGCTCGGCAGGGGCAGGGCGTTGAGCATCATCTGCAGCAGGTTGCCGTAGTCATCCACGTCACCCACCAGCACGGCGCCGAGCAATCGGCTGTTGTCTTCGCTCACCACGATCTTCTTGTAGACGCCGGCCTGGTCGTCCTGGAACACATAGCTGTGGCTGCCCGGGGTGCGGCCGTGGGCATCGCCGATGGAGCCGACGGAGACGCCGAGCAGCTTGAGCTTGGCGCTCATGTCCGCCCCTTCGAAGCGGCTGTCGCCGCCCTGCAGGTGGTCGACGGTGATCTGGGCCATCTTGTAGCCCGGCGCCACCAGCCCGAAGAAGCGGCCCTGCCAGGCGGCGCACTCGCCGATGGCATAGATGTCGGGATCGGAGGTGAGGCAGTGATCGTCGATGACGATGCCGCCGCGCTCGGCGATAGCGAGATCACCGTAACGGCCCAGGGTATCTTGCGGTCGAATGCCGGTGGAGAAGACCACCACGTCCACTTCCAGCTGGCTGCCGTCAGCGAAGGCGAGGCGGTGTTTCGCCTGCTCGCCGCCATGCATCAGGATCTCGCTGGTGCTCTTGCTGGTGTGTACCTGCACGCCCATGGATTCAATCTTGCGGCGCAGCAGCTGGCCGCCCTGACCGTCGAGCTGCTCGGCCATCAGCACAGGAGCAAACTCCACCACGTGGGTTTCGAGACCCAGCGCCTTGAGGGCACCGGCGGCTTCGAGGCCAAGCAGACCGCCCCCGATCACCACCCCGCTCTTGCCGCTCCTGGCGGCGCTGCGAATGGCTTTCAGATCCTCGATGGTGCGATAGACGAAGCACTCGTGGTGCTGGCTGCCCTGGATGGGCGGCACCCAGGGGTAGGAGCCGGTGGCCAGCACCAGCTTGTCGTACCCGACCACAGTGCCCTTGTTGGAGTGCACTTCGCGGTTGGCCCTGTCGATTTTTTTCACCGCTTCGCCGAGCAGCAACCGGATGCCGTGCTTGTCGTAGAAGCCGGGTTTGACGAGGGAGAGATCTTCGCTGGTGTGATGGGAGAAATAGGAGGAGAGATGGACGCGATCGTAGGCGGGACGGGGTTCTGCACCGAAGACGGTGATCTCGTAGCGGCCCGGATCGGCCCGCTCGATCAGCTCTTCAATGAAGCGGTGCCCCACCATGCCGTTGCCCACAACGACCAGTCTGACTTTGCTCATAGTTGCCTCAAGTTTGGAGTAATAAAACATCATTCTGGGGCTAGGCTACCCAGTCGGCAGGGGTGGGCGATTGATGCAAATCAAGTGTCTATTTATATATCTCCTCAGGGGTAATTCGAGAAAATTCAACACTATACAAAAATAGGTATACCAGTTAATGATTTCTGGGCTGGCTCGGGGTGAGGGATGGTGGAGGGAAAGCCCGGTTTACCAACTGCCGGGGAGTGAAAACTTATGTCGGAAAAAGGCCGGTCTCGCACTGGGCGAGACCGGCATCAGCTGAACAAGGTGGCGCGTCAGGCGATATGGCGGCGGAACATGGCGAGCGCCAGCGACAGGGTGACGCCGGCGATGGCGAGCAGGGGCCAGAGCAGGGGCCAGGCGGCCGACCAGTCGAACCCCTTGAGGAAGACCCCCTTGAGCAGCACGATGAAGTGGGTGAGGGGGTCGATGGCCGCCAGCCACTGGAACACCTGCGGCATGTTCTCCACCGGTGAGATGTAGCCCGAGAGGATTACCGCCGGGACGGTGAAGGAGAAGACTCCGAGAAAGGCCTGCTGCTGGGTCGAGCAGAACGACGAGATGAAGAGCCCGATCCCGGCCAGTGCCAGCCCGTAGCAGACCATGCCCGCCATCAGCAGGCTGAGGCTGCCGGCAAAGGGAAGGTGAAAGACAAAACGGGCGGCCAGCGCGACTATGCACCCTTGTCCCACCGCCACCAGGATGCCGGGCACCGCCTTGCCCGCCATGATCCAGCCCGCGGTGAGGGGGGAGACCAGCAGCTGATCGAAGGTGCCCTCCTCCCGCTCCCGCGCCACCGAGAGGGCGGTGACGATCAGACAGCCGGTGGTGGTGATGATGGCTACCAGTGCCGGCAGGATATGCCAGTGGAACTCGACGTTGGGATTGTAGAGGTTGCGTACCGCCAGCTCGGGTTGCCCCTTGCCCTCACCTTGCCAGCGGGCGATCACCTGACTGATGTAGCCCGCCGCCACCTGACCGCCATTGGAGCGGCGTCCGTCGATGATCAGCTGCACCCTGGCCGGTTCGCCCCGCGCCAGCCGGCGCGAAAAATCCCCCGGAATAATCAGCCCGAGCAGCGCCTGTTGCCCGGTGATGGCCTCGGTCATGCCTGCCTCACCTTGCACCGGGATGATGGTGGTAAAGGCGGGCATATGGGTGAGGCGCTCCAGCAGCTCGCGGCTCTGGGCACCGCCATCCTGGTTGTAGATGGCCAGCGTGTTGCCGGTCACCTCCAGAGTGGTGGCGAACGGGAAGAGGGCGGTTTGCAGCAGCACCGGCATGATGAGCAGAAAGCGCCCCTGAGTGTTGCCCATCAGGGCCTGCAGCTCTTTTCGGATCAGCCACCAGAGTCGGATCAGCATGGGTTACTCCAGAGTGCGCCGCGTCTTGCGGGCGGTCAGGGCTAGCCAGAAACCCGCCAGCAGCAGCAGACAGAAACCATTGACCAGCAGGATCGAGAAGACGCTGCCCGCCTGATAGAGGGTCTGCAAGGAGCTCGCGAAGTAGCGGGCCGGAATGAGGTGGGTGATGGCCCGAAGCCAAGGCGGCATGCTGGCGATCTCGAACACGAAGCCCGACAGCATCACGGCGGGCAGAAAGGCTGCGATCAGCGCTGCCTGTGCGGCGTTGAACTGGCTGCGCATCACGGTGGAGAGGAACAGCCCGAGCCCGAGGGCGCTGCCGAGAAAGACGCTGGTGACCAGAAAGAGCAGCAGCAGGGAGCCGCGCCATGGCACGCCCATCACCGCCACCGAGAAGAGCAGGCAGAGCAGCATGGCAATGATGCCAAGGCCATAGTAGGGCAGCAGTTTGGAGAGCAGCAGCTCCCCCTTGGTGACCGGGGTGGCGAGCAGCGCCTCCATGGTGCCGCGCTCCCACTCCCGCGCCACCACCAGCGAGGTGAGCAGGGCCCCGATGATGGTCATCACCACCGCAATGGAGCCCGGCACCAGAAAGTTGCGGCTCACCAGCGCCGGGTTGAACCAGGCGCGGCTCTCTATCGACACCGGCATGGCAACCCCTTCGCCCGCGAGCCACCCCTGCCAGATCCCCTGCACATAGTTGGTGACGAAGTTGGCGGTGTTGGGCTCGGAGCCATCGGTCAGCAGCAGCGCCTGCGGCGTACCATTGCCCTGACCGGCCATGGCGCGGGAGAAGCCGTCATCGATCACCAACAGGCCGCGGATCTCGCCACGGGCCAGACTGGCGAGCAGGGACTCCTTGCTCGGCCCGCTGTGGATCTCCAGTGCGGTAGAGCCGCGCAGGGCCTGTTCCAGCCGCACCGCCGGGGCACCGCTGTCGGCCCGCCAGATGCCGAGGCGCAGGTGGTCCACATCCAGATTGATGGCGTAACCCATCACCACCAGCAGTACCACCGGCATGATGAAGGCGATGAGGATGCTGCTCGGGTCACGGACGATTTGCAGCGACTCCTTGCGGCAGAGGGCCAGCAGTCGCCGACGGTTGATGCTCATGCGTCCTCCTCGCTGGCCCGCTCGACCAGGGTGATAAAGGCCTCTTCCATTGTTGGCAAAGAACAGGTCGGCAAGGAGCCGGTTGGCAAAGAGGTCGCCGCCTCTTTGGCGGCCAGCCCCTTGAGATCGTCCGGGGTGCCGAGCGCCAGCAGCTTGCCGCGATAGATGAGGGCAATGCGGTCGCAATACTCCGCCTCATCCATAAAGTGGGTGGTGACCAGCACGGTGACGCCGTGGTCGGCCAGCGCGTTGATGTGCGACCAGAACTCGCGCCGGGTCACCGGATCGACCCCGGAGGTGGGCTCGTCGAGGAACAGCAGCGGCGGCTCGTGCAGCAGGGCGCAGGCCAGCGACAAGCGCTGGCGCAGGCCGAGGGGCAGGGATTCCGCCTTCTGATCGAGCCAGGGGGCGAGGGCAAAAGCGGTCACCATGGCGTCGATCCGCGTCTGCTGGTGGCGGCCGAACAGGCCGTAGATACCGGCGAAGAAGGAGAGGTTCTGGGCCACGGTGAGCTGCTTGTAGAGGGAGAACTTCTGCGCCATGTAGCCGAGGCGCTGGCGCGCCGCCGAGGGGCTGTGGGCCAGATCGATGCCGGTTACCAGCGCCTGTCCCTCGCTCGGGCGCAGCAGGCCGCACTCCATCTTGAAGGTGGTGGACTTGCCCGCCCCGTTGGGGCCGAGCAGGCCGAAGATCTCGCCGCGGCGCACCGTAAAGCTGACATCATCGGTGGCGGCGAAATCGCCGAACCGCTTGGTGAGGTGGCGCGCCTCGATCACCGCCTCGGGGGAGACCCCCTGCGGCAGTTCCGCTTCGCGCATCCCGGCTGCCAGACTCGACTCACCGCCGGGGCCGCCGCCGAGCAGGTCGATAAAGGCATCCTCCAGCCGGGGCTGGGCCGGTTGAAAGGTGCCGTTGGCGAGATGCAGCTCTGCCAGCGGTGGGGGCGTCCTGCCCGGGTGCAGCAGCAGGCGCACCCGCTCCCTCGCCACCGCGCCATCCATCACCGCCGGGTGAGCCAGTGCCCGGCGCAGCAGGGCGCGCCGCTCGCGGCCATCCAGTTGCCCCGCCTCCAGTAGCCAGCAGCGGCTGGCTATGGCCCCCATCAGATCGGCCGGCGTGCCGCTGGTGCGCACCTCGCCATCCGCCATCAGCAGCACGTGGTCGCACAGCTCCGCCTCATCGAGATAGGCGGTACTCCAGAGCACCGTCATCCCTCCCTTGGCCAGTTCGCGCACCATCTGCCAGAGGGCGCGGCGGGAGATGGGATCGACCCCGACCCCGGGTTCGTCCAGCAGCAGCACATCCGGGGTGCCGAGCAGGGCGCAGGCCAGCCCGAGTTTCTGCTTCATCCCGCCAGAGAGCTTGCCTGCCGGCCTTGCGGTGAAGCGGGCAAGATCGGTGAAGGCGAGCAGCCGCGCGAAGGTGGGTGTGCGTTCGGGCTCCAGTACGCCGCGCAGGTCAGCGTAGAGGGTGAGGTTCTCCAGCACGCTGAGATCCTCGTAGAGGCCGAACTGCTGGGGCATGTAGCCGAGGCGCTGACGCAGCAGATCCCCCTCGCTCACTGGATCCAGCCCCAGCACCCGGATGGTGCCCGCTTCGGGGATCAGCAGACCGGCCAGCAGGCGCAGCAGGGTGCTCTTGCCCGCGCCGTCGGGGCCGACCAGCCCGGTGATGCCACCGGTCGGAATGGTGGCGGAGATGGCGTTGAGGGCGACCCGCTCACCAAAGCGTTTGGTGAGCCCCTCAAGGGAGATGGCGCTGTTCATGGAGCCAGCCTGACGGTGACCGGCATCCCCTGACGCAGGGCCGGGTCGGGGTCCTGCACCACGATGCGCAGCCGGTAGACGAGGTGAGTGCGCAGGTCCGGCGTCTCCACCGATTTCGGGGTGAACTCGGCGGTCGGCGAGACAAATCCCACCACCCCGTGATAGGGCTTGTCCGGCCGCGAGTCGGTGGTGAGGGTCACCCTGGCGCCGCTCGGGAAGTGGCCGAGCCAGGGCTCCTCCACATAGGCACGCACCCAGACTGGCGCAGTCAGGGAGAGGTTGAAGGCGGTCGCTCCGCTCTGCACCATGCTGCCGTTCTCGACGGCGCGGCTGATGATGATGCCGTCGCTGGGGGCGGTCAGGCTGGCATCGGCCAGCGCCAGCTCGGCACTGGCGAGCGCCGCTTTGGCCCCTTCCAGCTGGGCATCGGACTGGGCGATTTCCTCCGGGCGGTAGCCGGTTTCGAGCTGGGCGAGCTGTTCGCGTGCCGAGCGTACCTGCGCCTGGGTCTGATCCCGCTGGGAGCGGGCGGTATCGAGCTGACCGCGGGAGATGGCGCCGGTGGCTGCCAATGCGCTCTGGCGGCGCCACTGCTGGTCGGCCTCCAGCGCGGCGGCTTCGGCGGCGGCCAGTGCGGCCCGGGCCCGGTCGGTCTCTTCGCTGCGATAGCCTTTGTGGATCAAGGCGTTGGCGGCAGTGAGCGCAGCCAGATTGGCCAAGGCGCTGTCGCGGCTGTGGGTGAGGGGAGCCGGATCGAGGCGGGCCAGCAGTTGACCGGCTTTTACCCTATCCCCCTCATCGACCAGTACCTGATCGACGCGGCCGCCGACCCGAAAGGCCAGATTGACGTCGCGAATGTCGACATTGCCGTAAAGGATGGAGCCGTCGGCCGGGCGCCCCTGCCACCAGAGGTAGCCACCGATAACGGTTAGCAGCAGGGCCAGGATTGCAATGCGTTGTTTCATGCTGCTTCTCCTTGAGGATGGCTCTGCAACCAGAGGTAACCACCGAGAACGGCCAGCAACAGAGCTACCATCGCGATGCGTTGTTTCATGCTGCTTCTCCTTCTTTCATGTCGGTGGGGCGCAGGCCGCGCAGGGCCCATACCAGCCGCTGTCTGGCGGCCTCGGGGTTGTCTATCTGGCTGAGAAAGGGGGCGGCCTGTTCGGGCAGCCAGCCGAGCTGACGACCGCTGCCTGCGATCACCAGCGGCAGGCCGACCGACCCCATGATGAAGATCATCAGCTGGAGCGGGTGACCCGCGACCAGCGACCCTTCCGCCTGTGCCATCCGTACCTGTTCGATCAGCAGCAGGGGGTGACGGCGCGGCAGGCTGAGCAGAAAGCGCTGGGCCGCCCCTTCCCCCGCCAGCGCATCGCCAAACAGGTGGTTGATGAAGCCGCGCTGGCGCGCCACCAGACCGATCAGCGCCTCCATGGTGGCCTCGAACATGGCGATGGCAGAGGGGTAGGAGCCTTTGGCTGCCACCGCCTTGAGCTCGTCATAGAGGGGGGCATACCAGAGCTCCACCAGCTCGTCGATAAAGGCGTCGCGGTTGCCGAAGTGATAGACGAAGGAGCCGAGGTTCACCTCGGCCGCCGCCGCCAGCTCGCGCACCGTCAGGCCGCGTAGCCCCTTCTCGGTGGCGATGGCGAGGCCGGTATCGAGCAGTTTCTGACGGGGGGGGGGCATCTGGCTGGCGCTCCTGGTGTATGCATTTTGTACGCAATTATACGACCGTATAAAAAATGCGGAAGCGGGCGACAGGATCTTTTTGCCCGCAATGTGATCCGCCCCGCTCTGAGGGGCCGTGATCCCCGTCCGGCAGGGGGAAGGATCCACCGATTGTGCCCAAGCCACGGGTATGTCGGTGTGACGGGGTGGTGAAAGGTGCTTCTGGGCGCTCGGGCCACAAGGGGCCAGTGATGGAGCCGGGCGCTGCCTGACCCGGATCAGGGGGTGTCGGTGGCCCCGGTGTGATAGGGGGGCCGGGCACAGGTGTCCCGTATCAGGGCGCGCAGCCAGCGGTGGCCCGGATCGGCATCCTGACTGGGGTGCCAGAGCAGGGCGACCCGGATCCCTGGCAGAGCGAAGGGCAGGGGCAGGGTGACCAGATCGCCGAGCAGGCTGGCGCAGTGCAGGTGCGGCACCGTCGCCACCAGATTGCTCTCCCTGACCAGGGCCAGTGCCGTTGCAAACCCGGGAACCAGGGTGGTGATGGTGCGCCGCCTCCCCTGGCCTGCGAGAATTTCGTCGATGGGGCTGTGAGGCTGGCCCCGGCGGGAGACCAGCACGTGGCGCGCGGCGGCATAGCGCGCCACGGTCAGGGTGCCGTCGCAGAGGGGGTGGTCCGGGTGCACCACGGCGACGAAGTGGTCCTGGAACAGGGCCTGGGTGCGCAGCTCAGGGGCCGTGGTGGTGCCGATGACCCCGGTCTCGAAGTCCAGCTCGCCACGGCGCAGGGGGCCGCTCTCCTTGTCGGGTTTGGCCAGAAAGTGCAGCCGCACCCCGGGGGCCTCGACGGCGAGGCGCGCCAGCAGGGCGGGGCCTACCGCCTCCACGAAGCCGTCGCTGGATCGCAGGCGGAAGGTGCGCTCCAGGCTCGCCGGGTCTACTTCCTGCTGGGGGCGCAGCACGGCCCGGGTCTCCTGAACCAGGCGGGCGACCTCATCCCGCAGGATCTGCGCCCGAGGTGTGGGGATCAGGCCGCGTCCCGCCCGCACGAGCAGCGGATCCCCCGTGGTCTCCCGCAGCCTTGCCAGGGCCCGGCTCATGGCGGAAGCACTCAGGCCTAGCCGTCTGGCGGCGCCCGCCACACTGCCCTCTTCCAGCAGGGCATCCAGGGTGATCAGCAGGTTGAAATCCGGGGTCATGGTCGTCTCCTCGCAGGCGGCGCCTGACGGGCCGACCCCTTCATGATACGCGAGTTGCCGTCTCTTCATATGGCGTCTGGTGCAACTATAAGCTGCAAATCGTGCGTCTTCCGCCTTGTCACTACCCCCGCTAGCCTGGGTGCATCATCACTTGCCGGAGAGACTGCCATGTCCACACCACTTCTTGTTTCCCCTCCCGTGACGCGCCGTCTTGGTCTCGCGGGGCTCGGGCTCGCCACCCTGCTACCTATGCTGGCGGGCAGCATGGCCAACCTGGTGCTGCCTGCCCTGGGGCAGGACTTCGGCGTGCCCTTCGCCAGCCTGCAATGGGTGCTGGTGACCTACCTGCTTGGGATCACCAGTCTGACGGTGGTGGCGGGTCGGCTCGGGGATCGTCTGGGGCGGCGTCGCCTGCTGCTCTGGGGGACCGGGGTCTTTGCGCTGGCTTCCCTGCTGTGCGCCCTGGCCCCTTCCATCGGCTGGCTCATTGCCGCTCGCACCCTGCAAGGGGCGGGTGCGGCCTGCATGCTGGTGCTCTCGCTGGCCATGGCAGGAGAGCTGGTGCCGCCAGCCCGACGGGGCTGGAGCATGGGATTGCTCGGCACCCTGTCGGCCTGCGGCACGGCGCTCGGCCCCTCCTTTGGCGGCCTGTTGATCGGCGGATTTGGCTGGCAGGCTCCCTTCCTGCTGCTGCTCCCCCTGGCGTTGCTGGCGCTGGGGTGTGCCTGGCGCGACCTGCCCCGGGATGAGGCGGGCTCTGCCAAGGGAGGCCTCCCGCTCACCAGTCTGTTGCTGCTGGTAACGGCGCTGCTCTGCTACGGGCTGGCACTGACCCGGGGCAGCCCGCTCGGGGCCTGGCCGGGGATAGGTGCGCTCGTCGCCATGGCGCTCTTCGTGCGTGCCGACTCGGGCGCCCGTCGCCCCCTGCTGCCCCTGGTGTTGCTGGGGGCGCCCAGGCGAAGAGGCGGGATCATCGCCAGTGCGCTGGTGGCCAGCGTCATGGTGGCGACGCTGCTGATCGGTCCTTTCTACCTGCACGGCGCCTTTGCCCTCGACATGGGGACGGTGGGGCTGATGATCTCCATGGGCCCGCTGCTGGCGGCGCTGTCCGGCATGCCCGCCGGCTGGCTGGTGGACAGGGTGGGGGCGACTCCTGTGGTGCGCCTCGGCCTGGGACTCATGGTGGTGGCCGCCGTCTTGCTGGCCCTGCTGGACAGGGCGCTCGGGCCCCTCGGCTACCTGCTGCCCATCCTGCTGCTCACCGCCGGTTATGCCCTGTTCCAGACCGCCAACAACAGCGCCGTGGTGGGGGAGGCAGAGGGGGCGAGCCGGGGCGCCGTGGCCGGGCTGCTGACCCTGTCGCGCAACCTGGGCCAGCTGACGGGGGCGGCGGGGCTGGGGGGCCTGTTCGCCGCCCTGGCGGGGCGGCCCGATCTCGCCCTCGCGACGGCGGACGAGCTGGCGTTCGCCACCCGGGTCACCTTCGCCCTGACGGCCTTACTGCTGATGAGTGCGCTCTGGCTGGCGGGAAGGGAGGAGCGTGCCGCGCAGGATGACGCGACCCGGGATGGCTGCGAGTCGGGAGAACGCTGAAAACGAAGACGCCTCCAGAGGGGAGGCGTCTTGCTATGGGGTTGAGCAGGATAGTAAACCGCTCAGCTCCTCGTTATCGATCAACCGGTTACAGAATGAAGCGGCTCAGATCCTCGTCTTCAATCAGCTTGCCGAGGTGGGCGTTGACGTAGTCGGTGTTGATGACGAAGGTCTCGCCGGATTTCTCGGAGGCGTCATAGGAGATGTCTTCCATCAGCCGCTCCATCACGGTGTGCAGACGACGGGCGCCGATGTTCTCGGTGCGCTCGTTGACCTGCCAGGCCGCTTCGGCCAGACGGCGGATGCCATCCTGGGTGAACTCGATGTTGACCCCTTCGGTGGCCATCAGCGCCTTGTACTGATCGGTCAGGGAGGCGTTCGGCTCGGTCAGGATGCGCTCGAAGTCTTCGGTGGTCAGGGCGGTCAGCTCGACCCGGATCGGCAGACGGCCCTGCAGCTCGGGGATGAGGTCGGACGGCTTGGCGATCTGGAAGGCACCGGAGGCGACAAACAGGATGTGATCGGTCTTGACCATGCCGTGCTTGGTGTTGACGGTGCAGCCCTCGACCAGCGGCAGCAGGTCGCGCTGCACCCCTTCACGGGAAACGTCCGGGCCCGAGCTCTCGCCGCGCTTGCAGATCTTGTCGATCTCGTCGAGGAAGACGATGCCATTGTTTTCGACGGAGGCGATGGCCTTCTGCTTCAGCTCTTCCGGGTTGACCAGGCGGGCCGCTTCCTCTTCGATCAGCGCCTTCATGGCCTCCTTGACCTTGATCTTGCGCTTCTTCTTCTGGTTCTGGCCCAGGTTCTGGAACAGCCCCTGCAACTGGTTGGCCATCTCTTCCATGCCCGGCGGGGTCATGATTTCGACACCCATGGGGGAGGCGGCCAGATCCAGCTCGATCTCCTTGTCATCCAGCTGACCTTCCCGCAGTTTCTTGCGGAAGATCTGGCGGGTGTTGGAGTTGTCGGCTTTCTCTTCCTCGCCCCAGCTGTTGCGCGGGTTGGGCAGCAGGGCGTCGAGGATGCGCTCTTCTGCGGCTTCCTCGGCGCGGTATTTCATCTTCTCCATCTCGGTCTCGCGCACCAGCTTGATGGCGACATCGGTCAGATCGCGGATGATGCTGTCCACTTCCTTGCCCACATAGCCCACTTCGGTGAACTTGGTCGCTTCCACCTTGATGAAGGGGGCGTTGGCCAGCTTGGCCAGGCGACGGGCGATTTCGGTCTTGCCGACGCCGGTCGGGCCGATCATCAGGATGTTCTTCGGGGTCACCTCGTGGCGCATCTCCTCGGAGAGCTGCATCCGGCGCCAGCGGTTGCGCAGGGCGACGGCGACCGCGCGCTTGGCGTCGGCCTGACCAATGATGTGTCTGTCCAGCTCGTGGACGATTTCTCTCGGGGTCATCTCGGACATGGTGGCGTTCCTGTATCCGGGGCGGGCAGGGCCCACCCCTTGGAAAATGGGGTGTCTGGCAAGGCGGCCTTTTTTGGCGGCCCTATTTCGCCGACTTATTTAGCTGAATAATCCAGCACTTCGATGGTGTGGTTGCCGTTGGTGAAGACGCAGATGTCGCCCGCAATCTTGAGGGACTTCTCGACGATGGTCCTGGCATCCAGCTCGGTGTTCTCCAGCAGGGCGATGGCGGCGGACTGGGCAAAGTTGCCGCCGCTGCCGATGGCGATGAGATCGTGCTCCGGCTGCACCACGTCACCGTTGCCGGTGATGATGAAGGATTTGTGCTCGTCGGCGACGGCCAGCAGGGCTTCGAGGCGGCGCAGGGCGCGATCGGTGCGCCAGTCCTTGGCCAGCGCCACGGCGGCGCGCTCCAGGTTGCCCTGATGGGCCTGCAGTTTGGCTTCGAAGCGCTCGAGCAGGGTGAAGGCGTCGGCGGTGCCGCCGGCGAAACCAGCCAGTACCTTGCCGTTGTAGAGGCGATGAACCTTGCGGGCGTTGCCCTTCATGACGGTGTTGCCAAGAGAAACCTGGCCATCGCCACCGATGACGACCTGACCGTTGCGGCGAACTGAAACTATGGTAGTCACTTTACTTACCTCGCTTGAGCCGAATGACGGCCTGACTGTGCATGGAGGAAAAGATGGGGATGGCAAAACGGCTTTTCAAGCCTGTGCCGAGCACGGATCGCGGGGGAGGGATCGGGTGGGCGCGGGATGGCGCCAAAAGAAACAGGGCCGGGTGTTGCCACCCGGCCCTGTGCATGGACGCGGCGATTCACCCCTTCTTGGGGATGCAGCCGCTGATGCCCGAGCCCTGCAGCTTGCGGTTGGCCGCGTCGGCCGCCGCCTTGCCGTTGAAGGGGCCCACCATCACCTTGTAGACGGCGCCACCGGCCCCGTTCACCACCTGCAGGCTGGAGGAGAGCCCGGCGGTGAAGGCGATGCGCGCCTTGAGGGATTCCGCGGAATCCTGGGAGCGCAGGGCGGCACACTGCATCATGTAGCGACCGCCGTCGGCGGCTGCGGTCTGTGCAGTCTGGGTCGCCGCCTTGGCCCTGGCGGCCTCGGCCCGCTCCCGCTCCAGTTCGGCGCGGATCTCCCGCTCCATCCGCTCACGCTCGGCCTTCTGGTCGATCACCTGCTCCCGGGCGCTGGCGACCGGGGCGCCGGTGGCCGGCTTGGCCGGTTGCACCGGTTGCGGCTGATAGGGCTTCACCTGACCGATGGGGGTTCCCGGCTGGGGGATGTCGGTCGCGACCGGCTTGGGCAGTGCCTCCGGTTGCAGGGTCATGGTCTCGGCGGGCGGGGGCGGCAGCACGCCCGGCTGGGGCGGCGGCTCTATGATGTCCACCTGCTTGTTCTCCAGCCGCTCGATGTAGCTCCACTTCTCCTGGGGCAGGGTATTGCCCTGTGCCTTGGGTTTGTTGGCCTTCACCTGCTCTTCGATGGTGGGGGCATCGGCGCCCTTGCCGTTGATGAGGTAGAGGAAGCCGCCGAAACCGACGACCAGGGCCCCGGCCAGCAGTGCCGGGATAACAGGAAAGCGGCGAGGGGCCGCTTTCTTGATGTTACGGCCACCCGCCCGTCGTCTCGGGCTGTTGCCGACGTAATCCCGGGTCGCCATCTATTACATGCGCTCCAGGGTGTGGATGCCCAGCACGCCCAGGCCCAGCTTGAGCACCTTGGCGGTGGCGGCGCACAGCAGCAGACGGCTCTGGCGGGTCGCCTCGTCCACGCCGTCCTTATTGATCGGGCAGGCTTCGTAGAAGGTCATGAAGTTGCCGGAGAGCTCGTACAGATAGGTACAGATCAGGTGCGGCATCCCCTTGTCCGCCACGCCGTTGACCGCGTCGGAGAACTGGATCAGCTTCTGGGCCAGTGTCTCTTCGGCGTCTTCGCTCAGGACCACCTTGCCGCTCAGGGTGTCGGCATCGACGCCGGCCTTGCGGAAGATGGACTGGATGCGGGTGTAGGCGTATTGCAGGTAGGGGGCGGTGTTGCCTTCAAACGACAGCATCAGATCCCAGTCGAAGATGTAGTCGGTGGTGCGGTTCTTGGAGAGATCCGCATACTTGACCGCGCCCATGGCGATGGCGTGCACCACCTGGGCCTTCTCTTCGGCAGAGAGGTCGCTGTTGCGGCTCTCCAGCAGGGCGCTGGCGCGCTCTTCCGCTTCGTTCAGCAGGTCGACCAGCTTGACGGTACCGCCGGAACGGGTCTTGTAAGGACGGCCGTCCTTGCCCAGCATCATGCCGAAGGCGTGGTGCTCGAGCGGTACGGATTCCGGCACATAGCCCGCCTTGCGGGTGATGGTCCAGGCCTGCATCAGGTGCTGGTGCTGACGGGAGTCGATGAAGTACATCACCCGGTCGGCGCCCAGGGTTTCGTAACGGTATTTGGCACAGGCGATGTCGGTGGTGGTGTAGAGGAAGCCGCCATCGCTCTTCTGGATGATGACGCCCATGGGCTCGCCATCCTTGTTCTTGTACTCGTCCAGGAAGACGACGGTGGCGCCTTCGCTCTCGACCGCCAGACCGCGTGCTTTCAGATCGGCGACGATCTCCGGCAGCATGTCGTTGTACATGGACTCGCCCATGATGTCCTTGTTGGTCAGGGAGACATTCAGGCGGTCGTAGTTGCGCTGGTTCTGCTCCATGGTCATGTCGACCAGCTTCTTCCACATGGTGCGGCAGTACTCATCGCCGCCCTGCAGCTTGACCACGTAGTTGCGCGCGCGCTCGGCGAAGGCTTCGTCTTCGTCGTAGTGGCGCTTGGCCTGGGTGTAGAAGGCTTCCAGATCGCGCAGTTCCATGTCGGAGGCGTGCTCGTTGGCCATCTTCTCCAGATAGGCGATCAGCATGCCGAACTGGGTACCCCAGTCGCCGATGTGGTTGGCACGCACCACCTTGTGGCCGAGGAACTCCAGCGCACGGGCGGCCACGTCACCGAGTACGGTGGAACGGATGTGGTGTACCGCCATCTCCTTGGCCACGTTGGGGGCGGAGTAGTCCACCACCACGGTCTGCGGCGCCGGCAGCTTCACGTTGGCGTTGGCAGAGGCGACCATGGCCTCCACCTGACCGGCCAGCCAGCTCGGGTCGAAGAAGAAGTTGATGAAGCCGGGGCCGGCGATCTCGACCTTGGCGATCAGATCGGAGGCGGGCAGGTGCTCGATGATGGCAGCGGCCAGCTCACGGGGGTTCTTGCGGGCCGGTTTGGCCAGCAGCATGGCCAGGTTGGTGGCCAGGTCGCCGTGAGCCTTCTCCTTGCATCGGTCTACTTGCACGCGGGCTTCCAGGTCCGCCGGCAGGACGCCCGCTGACTTCAGATTGGCTACCGTTTGTTCAAGTAGATGATGAATATGCTCTTTCATAACTGACCACCAAGGTTGCGCGTCGAAAAATGACTGATATATAAGGGCGTGAATTTTACCCGCATCGGCCCGAGAAAACTATAGGGACGGCCCGCCGGAGTTGGATGGGCGGATATTTCACTGCATTTGGCACCGTAATCCAGAATATTGGACGGAAATTGTGGTGCTTATCCATTTCTACTGCATATCGAAGCGGCTTGTCCAGGCTATTTTCCCCTGATTGTTAAGGGGTTTTTTATTCCAACTCGTTCTGAATGATCTGCCCCGTCGGCACGGTCGTATCAACAGGGACCTTTTACCGAGGAATCTGTCGATGAAACTGGCGCTGTTTCCCCTCTCGGCCCATCTGCTGCCCGGCGGCATCATGCCGCTGCGCATCTTCGAGCCCAGATACCAGCGCATGATCGCCCAGGCGGGAGATCAGGGCTTCGCCCTCTGCATGCTGGATCCCCGCCAGCCCGATGCGCTGCGCAACATGTACCCCATCGCCACCCGGGTGCGGATCGTCGACTTCGATCAACTGCCGGACGGCCTGCTCGGCATCACGGTGCTCGGCATGGAGCGGGTCAGGATCACCGATCTGTGGCAGGAGGCAGACGGCTTGCGGATCGGGGAGGTGGAGCAATTGCCCCCCTGGCGCACCGGCCGGCTCAATGCCGACCAGCACTCGCTGGCCAAGGCGCTGCAGGAGGTGTTCGAAGACTACCCGGAATACGCGGCCCTCTATCGCAACCCCGACTGGGGCGATGCCAGCTGGGTGGCCCAGCGCTGGCTGGAGGTGCTGCCGATCCCGGTGGAGCAGAAGCAGTGGCTGGTGGCGGCGGAAGACAATCAGCCGGCGCTCTCCCTGCTGAGCGGGTTGCTGGTCGCCAGCCATTGAGCCCTCTTTGATACGGTGCCGGTGATCCTTTTGCCGCGGCGCACGTATTGGCACTCATCACCCTCTTCAAGGTACGGCGCCATGGCATATACTGGCCAATCACAATCGACTCCGCACAGGATATCGCCCCCCATGGATGACCCCGCCGGCGATCTGAAATCCCTGCTGGTGCGGGTGGCCGAGCATGGCGACAAGGCCGCCTTCGCCACCCTGTTCCAGCACTTTGCCCCGCGTATCCGCAGCTACGGGCTGCGCCACCTTGGCAGCGAGGCCAACGCCATGGAGCTGGTACAGGAAACCATGCTGCTGGTGTGGCAGAAGGCCCGGCTCTATCATCCCGACAAGGGGGCTGCCACTACCTGGATCTACACCGTGATGCGCAATCAGGGCTTCGACATGCTGCGCCGACGCCGCGCCAGCAAAGAAGAACTCTGTGCCGAAGAGCTGTGGCCCATGCTGGAGTTCAGGGCGGAAGAGGAGCACCTGAGCGGCGGCGAAGACGCCGTGCTGACCCGCCAGATGGCCCATTACGTCGGCACCCTGCCGGAACCGCAGCAGCAGGTGGTGCGCGGCATCTACCTGCAGGAGCTCTCCCAGCAGGAGCTGGCGGACCGGCTCGGCGTGCCGCTCGGCACCATCAAATCCCGCCTCAGACTGGCATTACAAAAATTGAAGGAACAAGTGGAGCAAGGCCATGATTAAAGCCCATCCCGTTCAGGCCATGTTGCGCGCCTTTGCCGCCGACGAATTGCCCCTGCCGCTGGCCGTCGGCGTTTCCGCTCACTGCGAGCTCTGTCCCGATTGCGCGGCCCGGCTGAGGGCCTGCGAAGAGGAGCTGGCCCGGCAATATCTGGCGCCGGCCGAAGAGTGCGGGCCCTTGCCGGCGGCGTTCGATGCCATGCTGGCCGGCATCCTGCAGCAGCCGGTGGCCAGTGCCGCCGCGTTGAGTCAATCGGCGGCGGTCCAGCCCGAACTGCAGGTGGCGGGCCAGTCGTACCGGTTGCCACGGGTGCTGGCCCGACATCACGCTCCCAGCTGGCGCCACATCGGCGCCATCCGGCAGGTGAGCCTGCCGCTCGACGAACAGGGGGCCCGCGCCAGCCTGCTGCACATAGAGGCGGGCGGCCGTATCCCGGAGCACACCCACAAGGGTTACGAGCTGACCCTGCTGCTGGCAGGCACCATCGAAGATGGCGACACCCGCTATCAGGCCGGGGACTTCATCTGGCGCGATGCCAGCCACGCCCACAGTCCGCACACCCCGGACGGCTGCCTCTGCTACACGGTGCAGGATGCGCCGGTGCAGTTCACCAAGGGGCTGTCGCGGCTGCTCAACGGCATCAGCCATCGCCTCTACTGAGCCATGGCGGCAATAAAAAAGGGACCCTCGAGGTCCCCTTTTGCATGGTGTTGCGGCCGGATCAGGCGACGAACACCAGATAGACGGCGAAGGCCACCACGAAGCGGTAGATGGCGAACGGGATGAAGTCGAGGCGACGGATCAACGCCAGGAAGGTCTTGATGGCGATCATGGCCACCACGAAGGCGGTGATGAAGCCCACCGCGAACATGGGGAAGTCGGCCATGGAGAGCAGATCCCGGCTCTTGTAGAGATCCAGCCCGCTGGCCGCCACCATCATGGGCACCGCCAGGATGAAGGAGAACTCGGCCGCCGCCTGACGGCTGATCCCCATCAGCATGCCGCCGCTGATGGTGGCACCGGAGCGGGAGAAACCGGGCCAGAGCGCCAGGCACTGGAACAGACCGATGCCGAGCGCCTGCTTGTAGCTGATGTCGTCCAGGGTTTCGGAACGCACCGCCGGGCGGAACTTCTCGGCGATGATCAGCAGGATGCCGCCGGCCACCAGGGCGTACATCACGGTCTGTGGGCCGAACAGATTAGCCTTGATCCAGCTGTGGATGGCGAGGCCGATGATCACGGCGGGCAGCATGCCGAGGATGATGTGCACCAGCGAGAGGGTGGCGTGTCCCTGCGCCGGTTTCTGGCCGAAGTGGATGCCGATCAGGCCAAACAGGCGGCGCCAGAACACGGCGACCACCGCCAGGATGGAGCCCATCTGGATCACCACTTCGAAGGTGGCAGCCTTGGGGCCGTCGAAGCCAAGCAGGTGGCCGACGATGATCATGTGGCCGGTGGAGGAGACGGGGAGGAACTCGGTCAGGCCCTCCACTATGCCCAGCACGAAGGCGACAAACAGGGCGTAAGACTCTGTCATGTTTCAGATCTCTTGATTATTGGTCCGGATGAAGTCGGCCCCGAGCCGAGCCAGGGGCGACCAATGATGGAGGAAAATCGGGCGGGCAACCAGTGAATATTGTGTCGGTGCCAGGCCCCGCCGGCGGGATCGACGGCGGGGCCATGGGTTTTCGTTCGGGTCAGATTTGTTCGCTGTCGGCATCGGCCCCGATCAGGCGGTGCCCTGGCTGGCCAGGATCCCCTCGATTTGCTGCAGCAGCGCCGCATCCAGCGGGGGCTGGGCCTGGGCTTCTACAGCACTGACAATCTGCTGCGGGCTGCTGGCACCGATCAGGGCGCAGCTCACCACAGAGTCGCGCAGCACCCACTGCAGCGCCAGTTGCGACAGCGGTTGGCCCCGCTGCTGCGCCAGCGTATGCAGGGCCCGGATGGTGGCCAGCTTCCCGGCGGTGATCTGCTCGGGCTTGAGGAAGGGGCTGGCACTGGCGGCGCGCGAATCCGCTGGAATGCCGGCCAGGTAGCGATCGCTCAGCAGCCCGCCGGCCAGCGGGGAGAAGGCGACCACCCCCATGCCGTGTTCGCGGCAGGCCGGCAGGGTTTCGGCTTCAATATCGCGCTGGAACAGGGAGTATTTGAGCTGATTGACCAGACAGGGGGTGCCCAGCTCCGCCAGCCGGGCGGCGGCTTGCGCGGCGAGTGGGGCCGGGTAGTTGGAGAGGCCGACGTAGAGCGCCTTGCCCTGACGTACCATCAGGGCCAGCGCCTGACAGGTCTCCTCCAGCGGGGTGCGCGGATCCGGCCTGTGGTGATAGAAGATGTCCACGTAGTCGAGGCCGAGCCGGCGCAGGCTCTGGTGCAGGCTGGCAAACAGGTATTTGGCGCTGCCGCCGTCGCCGTAGGGGCCATCCCACATGATGTATCCCGCTTTGCTGGCGATGATGAGCTCGTCCCGATAGGGAGCCAGGCTACCCTTGAGCAGCTTGCCGAAGGTGATCTCGGCCGACCCCGGCGGCGGCCCGTAGTTGTTGGCTAGATCGAAGTGGGTGATGCCCAGATCGAACGCCTGGTGCACCATGGCTTTCGCGGTGGCGGGATCGCACTCGGCGCCGAAGTTGTGCCAGAGGCCGAGACCGATGCCGGGCAGACGCAGGCCGTGGCGACCGGCGGGTCGATAGGGCTGGCGCTGATAGCGGTCGGGGGCGGCGAGGTAGTGATCATCCATAACGACTCCTTGCGTGGACTTGTGTGCGAGCGGATGTGACGGGTGACCCCGCGCCCTCTTCATCCGCCATGTCGGCGTGGAGCAGAGCGCACGGGGCCAGCGTGTAGCCAGAGTGCCGCAAAGTGGTGATGCCGCCCCGACCGCGCCTGGGGTGGTCAGCGCAGGCCGCTGGGGTCAGCCGGCGGCGATAAAGCGATAACGGGTCTGGTGGCGATAGGTCTGCCCCGGCAACAGCCAGGGATCCCCCAGCTCGGGCCGGTTGGGACTGTCCGGCAACTGCTGGGCCTCCAGACAGAAGCCGGCGTGATCCTGATGGAGTCGGCCGCCTCGCGCCGGCGTATTGGCCAGCCAGTTGCCGGTGTAGAACTGCAGCGAGGGCTGGTTGGTGTAGACCTCCATCGCCAGCTGGCGATCCCCCGAGACCACCCGCGCCGCCCACTCGGCGCTCGGCCCGTTGAGCACGAAGGCGTGATCATACCCCTTGGCCTGTTGCAGCTGAGGGTGGCTCAGCCAATCTTGTCCGATAAGGCGCTCACGGCGCAGATCGAACGACCCCTCCACCGGTGCGAGCGCGAGCGGCAGCCCGCTCGGGTCGGTCGGCAGGAAACGGTCGGCATTAAGGCGGATGAGGTGGTCGCGCACATCGCTGCCGTCCGGGTTGTCATCGAGATTGAAGTAGGTGTGGCTGGTGAGGCTGACCGGGGTGGCGGCATCCGTGCTGGCGACGAAGTCCACCACCAGATCGCACTGCTCCAGCCGGTACTCCAGCGTGACCCGCAGGTTGCCGGGAAAGCCCTGATCCCCCGCCCGGGAGAGCAGGGTCAGCCTGACCCGGTCCGCCTCCCGCTCCTTGAGCTGCCAGTGCTGGCGATGAAACCCCGCCCGTCCGCCGTGCAGGCAGTGGGGTGACTGGTTGGCATCCAGCGGCCAGCGCTGGCCGTCGCGCAGCAGCTCGGCGCCGCCGATGCGGTTGGCAAAGCGCCCCGCCACTGCCCCCAGCCACACCTGCTGAGCGGGGTAGGCCTCATCGGCGCAGCCCAGCAGCACTTCGCGGCGCCCGCCCGCCACCGGCAGGGTGAGGGAGGTGAGGGTGGCGCCGAAATCGAGGCCGCGCAGGCGCAGCCCCTCCTCGTTTTCCAGCTCGAACGGGATCATGGCATCGCTCATAGTCTGCCTGCACCTGTGTTGCCGATCCGGCAGACGTTGCTGCCGGCCTGCATCATCAATGGGCTCATAGTTTTCCGGCCCCTGCGCTGGCGCGGCAGACGTAGCTGTCGGCCTTGAGGCCGAAGCGGGCCGGGTACTCGGCATCGACCGCGGCGATCACCTCGGCCACCTTGTCGGGGTGCAGCAGGGAGACCACGCAGCCACCGAAGCCGCCGCCGGTCATCCGCACGCCGCCCTCGGTGCCGATCCTGGCCTTGATGATCTCCACCAGACCGTCGATGGCGGGCACGGTAATTTCGAAGTCATCGCGCATGGCGGCGTGGGAGTCGGCCATCAGCTCGCCGAGGCGCACCAGATCCCCTTGCGCCAGCGCGTCGGCGGCGGCCAGGGTGCGGCTGTTGTCGCCCACCACGTGACGGGCACGGCGGTAACAGACCTCATCCAGCCCGGCCTTGCCCGCTTCCAGCGCCGCCAGATCCAGATCGCGCAGCGCCTTGACCCCGTAGTGACGGGCGGCGGCTTCGCACTGCTGGCGGCGGGTGTTGTATTCGCTGTCCACCAGGCCGCGGCGCACGTTGGAGTTGACGATCAGCACCGCCAGATCGGTGGGCATGGGGATGAGCCGGGTTTCCAGCGAGCGGCAGTCGAGCAGCAGGGCGTGATCCTGTTTGCCGCTGGCGGAGATCATCTGGTCCATGATGCCGCAGTTGCAGCCGACGAACTGGTTCTCCGCCTGCTGGCCGTTGAGGGCAATTTCGGCTTGCGTGATGGCGAGCCCCAGCGCCTCCTTGAAGGCCTGGCCGATGGCCACCTCCAGCGAGGCGGAAGAGGAGAGGCCGGCCCCCTGCGGCACGTTGCCGGAGACCACCAGATTGAGGCCGCGCAGCGGATAGCCTCGCTCCTGCAGGTACTTCACCACGCCGCGGATGTAATCGCTCCAGCGCTGGTCGGCATGGTGGCCGATGGGCTGGTCGAGATCGAACAGGTCGCGCTGGTTGCCGTAGTCGGCGGCGATCACGTGTACCAGGCTGTCATCGCGCAGGCCGATGGCGACGCAGGTCTCGTAGTCGATGGCGCAGGGCAGCACGAAGCCGTCGTTGTAGTCGGTGTGCTCGCCGATGAGGTTGACGCGGCCGGGGGCTCGCACCAGCAGGTCGGGTTGTTGCTCAAACTGCTCGGCAAACACGGCGCTGACGCGCTGGCTCGGGGTCATAGGGCCTCCTCGTTGGCCTGATTGGTCTGGTTGTAATGAATGGGGGAAAGCGCCCGCAGCCGTTCTGCGGCTTGTTCCGAAGTCGGAACACATTGACTGGGTCTCATCGCTTCTCCCCGTCAGCCTGGTTGTAATGAATCGGGGACAGGGCACGTAGCCGTTCGGCGGCTTGCTCGGGAGTGAGATCACGCTGGGTCTCGGCCAGCATCTCGAAGCCCACCATGAATTTGCGCACCGTGGCGGAGCGCAGCAGCGGCGGATAGAAGTGGGCGTGCAGTTGCCACGCCTCTGGGCAGTCGGAGCGGGGCGGGGCAAAGTGCCAGCCCATGGAGTAGGGGAAGCTGCACTCGAACAGGTTGTCGTAGCGACTGGTGAGCTCCTTGAGCGCGATGGCCAGATCCTGCTGCAGCTCGGGGGTGAGGTCGAGCAGAGAGGGAACGTGGCGCTTGGGCAGCAGCAGGGTCTCGAACGGCCAGGCCGCCCAGAAGGGAACTACCGCCAGCCAGTGGGCGGTCTCCACCACGATGCGGGAGCGATCCTGCAGCTCCCGTTCCACGTAGTCGACCAGCAGCGGGCGGCCGTGCTCCGCCAGCCAGTCGCGCTGGTGCTGCTCTTCGCGGGCAATCTCATTGGGCAGGAAGTCGCTGCCCCACAGCTGACCGTGGGGATGAGGGTTGGAGCAGCCCATGACGGCGCCCTTGTTTTCAAACACCTGCACCCATTCCCAGTGGGTCGACAGCTCGGCCACCTGCTCCATCCAGGTGGTGATCACCTGCTCGATGGCAGGCAGGGGCAGCTCGGGCAGGGTCTTGCCGTGATCCGGCGAGAAGCAGATGACCCGGCTGGTGCCACGGGCGGCTTCCAGCTTGAGCAGGGGATCCTGCTGGCCACTGGCGGCCGGGGTGTCCTGCATCAGGGCGGCGAAGTCGTTGGTAAAAACGAAGGTGTCCCGGTAGTCGGGGTTCTGGTCGCCGGTGACGCGCTTGTTGCCGGCACAGAGGAAGCAGTCTGGGTCATGGGCCTGGCTCGGCGCCAGGCTCACCTTCTCGACCTGGCCCTGCCAGGGGCGCTTGGCCCTGTGAGGGGAGACCAGCACGTATTGGCCGGTCAGCGGGTTGAAACGACGGTGGGGGTGATCAACCGGGTTGAACATCATCACTCCTCAAGCTCAATAAAAGGAATTACGGGCAGTGATGAGGGCGGGTGCGCCTCTCATCTGTGGCCCCTCTCCCGCGACGGGAGAAGGGAGCAAAACGGACATCATGCCTCGTACCCCTGGGGGTTGGCGGATTGCCAGCGCCAGCTGTCGGCACACATGGCGGCCAGATCCCGCCGGGCACGCCAGCCCAGCTCGCGCTCGGCCTTGGCGGGATCGGCCCAGCATTCGGCGATGTCGCCGGGGCGTCTTGGCTCGATGCGATAGGGCAAGGGGCGGCCGCTGGCCGCCTCGAACGCCGCGACCATCTGCAGCACGCTCTGGCCCTGGCCCGTGCCCAGGTTGTAGACGTGCACGCCACCCTTGCTGGCGCAGTGCTGCAGCGCCTTGACGTGCCCTTCGGCGAGATCCATCACGTGGATGTAGTCGCGCACGCCGGTGCCATCGACGGTGGGGTAATCGTTACCAAAGATGGAAAGGCAGTCGCGCCGGCCAATGGCGACCTGGGTCAAAAACGGCATGAGGTTGTTGGGGATCCCCTGGGGATCTTCCCCCATGGTGCCCGACTCGTGGGCGCCGACCGGGTTGAAGTAGCGCAGCAGGGTCATGCTCCAGTGCGGCTCCGCCCGCTGCAGATCCTCTAGGATCTCTTCGATGATCAGCTTGGATCGGCCGTAGGGGTTGGTGGCGCTGCGCGGGAAATCCTCCCGGATGGGGGTGCTGGCCGGGTCGCCGTAGACGGTGGCCGACGAGCTGAACACCAGGTTATGGACGCCGGCCCGCTGCATCGCCTGCAGCAATACCAGGGTGCCGCTCAGGTTGTTCTCGTAGTATGCGAGGGGGAGGCGGGTGGACTCGCCGACCGCCTTGAGGGCGGCGAAGTGGATCACGGCGTCGATCCGTTGCTCGCTGAAGATGCGATCCAGCAGGGCCGGGTCACGGATGTCCCCCTGATAGAAGCGGGGCTCGCACCCGCTGATGGCGGCGATGCGAGCCAGTACACCCGCCTTGCTGTTGCAGAGGTTGTCCACCACCACGGGCTCCATGCCAGCCGCTTGCAGTGCCAGGCAGGTGTGGCTGCCGATGTAGCCGCAGCCGCCGGTGACCAGTACTTTCATCCTCATCTCCACGCTGAAAAAAGCCTGTGAAGGAGTCTAGCCGAGGGGCCGGCGGGCAAACTGTGAACTGGCTAACAAATATGTGTAAACGATTACACTTGTTTTGATGGTCATCATTTCAGCAATATGGTTTTCCCCCCTGTTATCAGTGACATTGCTCGGTATAATGGCGCCATCCCGAGCCGTGAAATAAGTGAAAACAGCATGAGTACCATCAAGGATGTCGCCCGTTTGGCCAACGTATCGGTGGCAACGGTTTCACGGGTGATGAACAACTCACCCAAGGCCAGCGCCGCTTCCCGCGAGGTGGTTCAGAAGGCCATGGCCGAACTGGGCTACACCCCTAATGCCAACGCGCGGGCACTGGTCAGCCAGACCTGTGACACCATGGGGGTGCTGGTGGGCGACGTGGCGGATCCCTTCTTCGGCGCCCTGGTCAAGGGGGTGGCCGCGGTGGCGGTGGAACAGGGTCTGCACCTGTTGATGGGTAATGGTTTTCACAAGGCACGGCAGGAGCGCGAATCCATCGAACTGCTGATCGGCAAGCGCTGCGAGGCGCTGGTGGTGCACAGCAAGGCGCTGAGCGACGAGGAGTTGATCGACTACGCGCTGCGGGTGCCCGGCATGGTGCTGATCAATCGCGACATCCCGGCGCTCAAGGGGCGCTGCATCGCCCTCAACAACCGCCAGGGGGCCGCCACGGCGACCCGCCATCTGCTGGAGCTGGGCCACCGCCACATCGCCTTCCTCAGTTCGGATCACGCCATCGAAGATGCCATCTTGCGACTGCAGGGCTATCAGGATGCGCTGGCCGAGGCGGGGCTGCGGGCCGATCCCGAGCTGGTGGAGAGCGGCATGCCCAACGAGGAGGGCGGCGAGCGCGCCATGCTCAACCTGCTGGCCAAGGGGCTGCCCATCACGGCCGTGGTGGCTTACAACGATGCCATGGCGGCGGGGGCCATCTCGGTGCTGGCGGACAACGGCCTCAAGGTGCCGGAGGAGGTGTCGGTGGTGGGCTTCGATGACATCATCTATGCCAGATACCTGCGCCCCAAGCTCTCCACCATGCGCTATCCGGTTGAACTGATGGCAGCCCAGGCGGCCAAGCTGGCTCTGCAGCTGGCGGCGGGCGAAAGCGAGGCGGTGCAGAGCCGCATTTACACCCCGACCCTGATCAACCGTCACTCGGTGGCGCCCGTTCGAAGCTGATCCCTTTCATTTACTTCCGTTTATCGCTCCGGATCGCCGTTTTTGCGGCGCCTGATCCGGAGCCTTCGCCTTTTACCTGCATTTAGCGCATTTTTACCCTGTTTTACTTAACAAATTCAGTGTAATCGTTTACATCTGTGTGAGCGAGATCGCCGATCACCGGGCAAAACTCCCCTACACTGCATACGTTTTCGGCGTTCATGCAGGGAGAGAGAAGAATGCTCAGGGAGATAGTGGCCCGTCAGGACTGGCAGACCCAGGCGATTACCGCAGTGAATCGGTTGCCTGCCCATACCCCCTTGTTCAGCTGGCGCAGCGAAGCCGCGGCGCGGGATGATCTCGCCTCGCCATCGCGCACCCTGCTGGATGGGGAGTGGCGTTTCTCCTTCTTCGCGGCGCCCGAGCTGGTGCCGGAGCACTGGCTGGTCGAGGATCTGCTGGATGCCTGTGTCATCAAGGTGCCGGGCAACTGGCAGCTGGATGCGGCCTACCCAGGGTTGCGGCCTGCGACGGATGTGCCCATCTACACCAACATCAAATATCCCTTCCCGTGCGATCCACCGCGGGTGCCGGCCGAGAATCCCACCGGCTGCTACTCCCGCGAGTTCAGCGTGCCGGCTGACTGGCTCGCCAGCGGTCAGACCCGGATCATCTTCGATGGGGTGGACAGCGCTTTTCACCTCTTCTGCAACGGCCGCTGGGTCGGTTACTCCCAGGACAGCCGGCTGCCTGCCGAATTTGACCTGACCTCTTTCCTCTGCAGCGGTGACAACCGGCTGGCAGTGCTGGTGCTGCGCTGGTCCGACGGCTCCTATCTGGAAGATCAGGACATGTGGCGCATGAGCGGTATCTTCCGCTCCGTCAGCCTGCTGCACAAACCGGCTCGTCATCTGATGGACATTCGGGTCACCCCAGAGCTGGACGCCTGCTATCGCGATGGCCGCCTCAAGATCGCGCTGCAGGCGGCCAATGGGGCCGGTCTGTCGGTGGCGGCCTGCCTCTATGACGGCGGTGAGCAGGTGGCGACCCTGCGCCAGCCAATCGGCACGCAAGCCATTGACGAGAAAGGGGCGTATGACGATCGCGCCGAGTACTGGCTCGAAGTGGCGGCCCCGCGCAAATGGAGCGCCGAGACCCCCAACCTCTATCGCCTGACCCTGACCCTGCTGGACGAGCAGGGGGAGCCCATCGAGAGCGAAGCCTATGACGTGGGCTTTCGGGCGGTGGAGATCCGTGGCGGCCTGCTGCGGGTCAACGGCCAGCCGCTGCTCATTCGCGGCGCCAACCGTCACGAACACGATGCGGCCAGTGGCCATGTGGTGACCCCCGCCGCCATCGAGCAGGATCTGCTGTTGATGAAGCGGCACAACTTCAACGCGGTGCGCTGCTCTCACTACCCCAATCACCCCGAGCTGTATCGGCTGTGCGATCGGCTCGGTCTCTACGTGGTGGACGAGGCGAACCTGGAGACCCATGGCATGACCCCGATGGGGCGGCTGGCGCGGGATCCCGCCTGGAGCAACGCCTTCCTGGAGCGGGTGACCCGCATGGTGGCTCGCGACTTCAACCACCCCAGCATCATCATCTGGTCCCTTGGCAACGAGTCGGGTTATGGCCCGGTCCACGATGCCATGTATGGCTGGGTCAAGCGGGCGGATCCGAGCCGTCCGGTGCAATACGAAGGGGGTGGGGCCGATACGCCGGCCACCGACATCATCTGCCCGATGTATGCCCGCACCCATCAGGATCAACCCTTCCCGGCGGTGCCCAAGTGGGCGCTGGCAAAGTGGATCGGCCTGCCGGGGGAGACCCGCCCGCTGATCCTGTGTGAATACGCCCACGCCATGGGCAACAGCCTGGGGGGCTATGCCCACTACTGGCAGGCATTTCGCGATCATCCGCGGTTGCAGGGTGGTTTCGTATGGGATTGGGTCGATCAGGGACTGGACAAGCTGACCGATGATGGCCGTCATTTTTGGGCCTATGGCGGTGATTTCGGCGATACCCCGAATGATCGCCAGTTCTGCTGCAACGGTTTGGTGTTCCCTGACCGCACCCCCCATCCCGCCCTGTTTGAGGCAAAACGTGCCCAGCAGCCGTTCGGGTTGAGGCTGCTCGAGCGCCAGCCGCTGACGGTCGAGATCCGCAGTGAATACCTGTTTCGCGAGACGGACAACGAGCGGCTGCAGTGGCGGCTGTGCGAAGACGGCGTGGTGGTGAGCCAAGGTGAATGCCCACTCACCCTGGCACCGCAGGGCAGCATGACGCTGACTCTGCTGGAGCGGTTGCCGGCCTTTGCGCCGGGGGCGCTCGCCTGGCTGGATCTGGCCATCGTACAGCCCGCCGCCACGCCCTGGTCTGCGGCCGGTCACGAGGTGGCGCGCCAGCAATGCATGTTGCCTGCGCCGCTGGCGCTGCCTGCCGCCCGCACGCCGGCCACCTTTATTGAGCTGGCGGATGGCTGGCAGATCCGGGCGGCCGCCAGCGAGTGGCGGCTGGACAAGGCCAGCGGCCGCATCCAAAGCTGGTGCAAGCTGGGCCGTGAGCAACTGAAAGAGGCCATCGCCGATCACTTCTATCGGGCACCGCTCGACAACGACATCGGCACCAGCGAGGCGGACCACGCCGATCCCAACGCCTGGATCGCTCGTTGGCAGGAGGCCGGGCTCAATGAGTTGCAGCACCGCTGCCTCGATATGGTAGTGAGTCCTGACCAAGGGGTTGTGACTGTGTGTCACGGCTACTTCGTCGGCGAGGCGCTCAAGCTGCTGACCCGCTGGCGCCACCAGTTCGATCAGGATGGGGCCATGCGCCTCGCCATCGAGGTGCAGGTGGCGGCCGAGATGCCCTCTCTGCCGCGCATCGGCGCCCGGCTCTGGCTGGCCGACGAAGTGCTGGCGGCAGGAGAGGTGAGCTGGCTGGGACGCGGTCCGCACGAGAATTATCCAGATCGCCTGCTGGCTGCCGACCTCGGTCGCTGGCAGTCGTCGCTCGATGCGCTGCACACCGCGTATGTGTTCCCGACCGACAACGGGCTGCGCTGCGACACCCGTCAGCTGCAACTGGGTAGTGTCGAGGTCGAGGGGCTGTTCCATTTCAGCTTGAGCCGCTTCAGCCAGCAGCAGCTGGCACAGGCCCGCCACCAGACCGATCTGGTGGCCGAGGGAGGGCTGCACCTCTGTCTCGATGGCTTTCATATGGGGATTGGAGGCGATGACTCCTGGAGCCAGAGCGTGCGGCCGGAATATTGGTTGCAGCCGGGCGGCTACTATTGGAACTGTGTTCTACGCTGAATCTGAGCGATTGCTTAACAAGAAAGAGCCTCGTTCAGGGCTTTATCCTCAGCAGTCAAATATAACTGCATGATTTTTAATTGATTTGTTGCTATGTAACAGAGTGTAAACGTTTTCATTTTGTTGTCATGATCACAGATTGTCATACAACAAACTGATTACATTAGGCTGGCGCCAGTTCACTTGGTGTACAGCATTCCCTACAAAAACAGATAGAGAGATCGGAGCATAACAATGAAAAAGATCACGACCATTGCCGCCGTACTGATGAGCCTGATGGCTGGAGCCACCGCTCATGCCGAAACCCGCATCGGGGTGACCGTCTACAAATACGACGACAACTTCATGGCGGTAGTGCGCAAGGCAATCGAGAAGGAAGCGGCGGCCAACCCGGGGGTGGAGCTGCTGATGAATGACTCCCAGAATGACCAGTCCAAGCAGAACGATCAGGTCGACGTACTGCTGGCCAAAGGCGTGAAGGCGCTGGCCATCAACCTGGTTGACCCGGCGGCGGCCCCGGTCGTGATCGAGAAGGCCCGTGGCGAGGACGTGCCCGTGGTGTTCTACAACAAGGAGCCGAGCGCTGCCGATCTGGCCAGCTATGACAAGGCTTACTACGTGGGTACCGACTCCAAGGAGTCAGGCATCATCCAGGGTCAATTGATCGCCAAGCACTGGAAAGCCAACCCGGCCTGGGATCTGAACAAGGACGGCGTCATCCAGTTCGTGCTGCTGAAAGGGGAGCCGGGTCACCCCGATGCCGAAGCCCGTACCACCTACGTCATCAAGACGCTGAACGACGGCGGCATCAAGACCGAGCAGCTTCACATGGATACCGGTATGTGGGATACCGCCATGGCCAAGGACAAGATGGACGCCTGGATCTCCGGCCCCAACGCCAACAAGATCGAAGTGGTCATCGCCAACAACGATGGCATGGCGATGGGTGCCGTCGAGTCGCTGAAGGCCCAAGGCAAGACCGCCATCCCGGTATTCGGGGTTGATGCTCTGCCGGAAGCGCTGGCACTGGTCAAGAGCGGTGCCATGGCCGGTACCGTGCTGAACGATGCCGCCAACCAGGCCAAGGCGACTTACGAGCTGACCAAGAACCTGGCAGAAGGCAAAGCGGCCGGTGAAGGCACCAAGTGGAACATCGTCAACAAGGTTGTGCGCGTTCCCTACGTTGGTGTCGATGCTGACAACCTGTCCAAATTCGAATAATTCCCTCCTCCCGGGCAAGGGGTCTCCCCTTGCCCTCAGTTTCAACCAGATGTGATGGCTGATATGACAACACAGCAACAATCAGAATGGCTGTTGGAGATGATTGACGTCAGTAAAAGCTTTCCCGGCGTCAAGGCACTCGATAATGTCAATTTACGGGTCCGTCCTCATTCTGTGCATGCGTTGATGGGCGAGAACGGGGCAGGAAAATCCACGTTGCTCAAGTGCCTGTTCGGCATTTACGAGAAGGATCAGGGCAAGATCTTCTTCAAGGGGCAGGAGATCAACTTCACCTCCTCCAAAGAGGCGCTGGAGAATGGCGTCTCCATGGTGCATCAGGAGTTGAACCTGGTGCTGCAACGCTCGGTGATGGACAACATGTGGCTCGGCCGCTATCCCACCAAGGGGATGTTCGTCGACCACGGCAAGATGTATCAGGACACCAAGCATATCTTCGACGAGCTGGACATCGACATCGACCCAAGGGTCAAGGTCGGTACCCTCTCCGTCTCCCAGATGCAGATGATCGAGATCGCCAAGGCGTTCTCCTATGACGCCAAGATCGTCATCATGGACGAGCCCACCTCCTCGCTGACCGAGAAAGAGGTGAGCCACCTCTTCAAGATCATCAACAAGCTCAAGGAGAAGGGCTGCGGCATCGTCTACATCTCCCACAAGATGGAAGAGATCTTCCAGCTGTGTGACGAGATCACCATATTGCGGGATGGCCAGTGGGTGGCGACCCAGCCGCTCAAGGGCATGACCATGGATCAGATCATCGGCATGATGGTCGGCCGTGAGTTGACCCAGCGCTTCCCGGAGAAGACCAACCAGCCGAAAGAGGTGATCCTCGAAGTCGAGCACCTGACGGCTAAGAACCAGCCCTCTATTCAGGACATCACCTTCAACCTGCACAAGGGGGAGATCCTCGGTATCGCCGGACTGGTGGGGGCCAAGCGCACCGACATCGTCGAGACCCTGTTCGGCATCCGCGATCGCAGTGAAGGTATCATCAAGCTGCACGGTCAGCTGGTGGCGAACCACAATGCCCACGAGGCGATCCGCAACGGCTTTGCACTGGTGACCGAGGAGCGGCGCTCCACCGGCATCTATTCGCGCCTCGACATCGCCTTCAACTCCCTGATCGCCAACATGGACAACTACAAGGGTTCCATGGGGCTGCTCAGCGACAACAAGATGAAGAGCGATACCCAGTGGGTCATCGACTCCATGCGGGTCAAGACACCGACCCAGCAGACCCAGATCGGCTCCCTCTCGGGGGGCAACCAGCAGAAGGTGATCATCGGCCGCTGGCTGCTGACCCAGCCGGAGATCCTGATGCTGGACGAACCGACTCGCGGCATCGACGTGGGGGCCAAGTTCGAGATCTATCAGCTCATCCTGGAGCTGGCGAAGAAGGACAAGGGCATCATCATCATCTCGTCGGAAATGCCCGAACTGCTCGGCATCACGGATCGCATCATGGTCATGAGCAATGGCCGGGTCGCCGGGATCGTCAATACCAAAGAAACTGACCAGAGCGAGATACTGCGCCTGGCATCTCTGTACCTCTAGAGACAGGAAGACATTTATGGAGTCGGCTAAAAATTTCAATCTGATGCGGGCGCTCAAGGAGAACGGCATCTACGTGGTGCTGCTGGTGCTGCTCATGATCATCGTGATCAAGGAACCCTCCTTCCTGAGTCTCACCAACTTCAGCAACATCCTGACCCAGTCTTCGGTACGGGTCATCATTGCGCTGGGGGTGGCTGGTATCATCATCACCCAGGGTACGGATCTGTCGGCCGGTCGTCAGGTCGGCCTGGCGGCGCTCATCGCGGCGACCATGCTGCAGGCGCTGACCAACGTCAACAAGGTGTTTCCCAGCCTGGGCGAAGTGCCTATTCCGGCGGTGATCCTGCTGGTGTGCGTGGTGGGGGCCCTGATTGGTCTGGTCAACGGCCTTATCGTGGCTTATCTGAACGTAACCCCGTTCATTACCACCCTGGGGACCATGATCATCGTCTACGGCATCAACTCCCTCTACTTTGACTCGGTGGGCGCCTCGCCGGTAGCCGGTTTTGACCCCCGCTTCTCCAGCTTCGCGCAGGGGTTCATCAAGCTGGGCGGCTTCAAGCTATCCTATCTGACCTTCTATGCCGCCATCGCCAGCGTGTTCGTCTGGGTGCTGTGGAACAAGACTCGCTTTGGCAAGAACATCTTCGCCATCGGCGGCAACCCGGAAGCCGCCAAGGTCTCCGGTGTGAACGTGGCGGTCAACCTGGTGATGATCTATGCGCTGGCTGGGGTGTTCTACGCCTTCGGCGGCATGCTGGAAGCGGGCCGGATCGGCAGTGCCACCAACAACCTCGGCTTCATGTATGAACTCGATGCCATCGCCGCCTGCGTGGTGGGGGGGGTGTCGTTTGCCGGCGGGGTGGGCACGGTCGCCGGGGTGATCACCGGGGTACTCATCTTTACATTGATCAACTATGGTTTGACCTATATCGGGGTCAGCCCTTACTGGCAGTTCATCATCAAGGGCGGCATCATCATTCTGGCGGTGGCACTGGACTCCATGAAGTACGCCAAGAAGAAATAACGATTGGCAGAGAGGGTTGGCAGTGCCAGCCCTCTCTTCTGGAGGGATCCCATGCCATTCAAGGTCAAGATTTACGTTCTGTTGCTGCTGGCCATTCTGGTCACCATCGGCACTGCCTGGTTCAGCGTCAATCACTTCATCAGCGCCTATATCCGCACCCAGGCTACCCAGAACATCAACGAGCAGATCTCTCTGGTCAAAGATAAGCTGGCCAGCGACATCAATCAGAAAATCCTGCTGGCGGCCAACCTCAACTTCGGGGTGACCAACGTCAAGAAGACGCTGGAAGAGACCGGCTTTCACAATATCGTCAAGGTGATCGGTGACATGGCGTTCGACGTGAGCGGGGTCATCAACGATACGGCCAAGGTCGATGCGCTGCGCAAGCTGATCCCCGCTGCCAACAACCAGATCACCGTCAGCCCGCTGCAGCAGGTGGATGGCAAGCCCGTCATCTCGATTCTGGTGCCGCGAGGGGCCGACTCTGCCTACCTTTATTACCTCGACATGAGCGAGTTCAAGAACCTGCTTGAGAAGGTGAGCGGCGAGGGGCGTTACTTCTCGCTGGCCGATGGCCAGGGCAATGTGCTCTACAGCAGCAAGCCGCAGGGAGAGAACGAGGCTCGTCCCAATCCGCTGGATATCCGTGGCAGCAGCTGGACGCTGACCGGCTACATCGATCTAGACTACATCCGCACCATGACCCAGGCGCTCAACGGCCAGATCATTATGGCGTTGCTCGGGGTGGCGGTGGTGGTGATGGTACTCGCCGTACTGGCGCTCAATCTCGCCTATCGTCCCATCCTTTCGCTGCGGGATCTGGTGCTGGAGCTCTCCCGTGGCAGCGGCGATCTGACTCGCCGGCTGGCGGTAACCAGTACCGATGATCTGGGCCAGATTTCGGCCGGCATCAACCGCTTTATCGAGCGGCTGCAGGAGATGATGAACGAGGTACGGCAGGCCAGCGGCCAGCTCAACAGCGGTATCGAAGGGCTGGCCAGCCAGACCGGCGCCGCCCAGTCCCTGCTGGCGGATCACGTGCGGGAGACCGAGCAGGTGGTGACTGCCATCAACGAGATGAGCCGTACCGCCGTCTCGGTGTCGGAGAGTGCAGCCAGCACGGCCCAGCTGACCGGCCAGAGCCAGCAGCTGGCGAGCCAGTCCCGCCAGGTGGTGGATCAGGCCATGGCCAGCGTGATGGCGCTGGTGGACGAGGTGGAGGCCACTGCCCGCTCCATCGAAGCCATGCAGCAAGATGTGCAACAGATTGGTTCGGTACTGGGCGTGATTGGCAGCATAGCCGAGCAGACCAACCTGCTGGCCCTCAACGCCGCCATCGAGGCGGCCCGCGCTGGCGAGCAGGGGCGCGGTTTTGCGGTGGTGGCCGACGAGGTGCGTTCCCTCGCCGCTCGCACCCAGCAGAGCACGGCGGAGATTCAGACCATGCTGGCCAGTCTGCAGCGGGGTACCCAGACGGTGGTGGATGCCATGAGCAACACCAAACAGAGTTGCCAGGGGGCGGCCGAGAACACTACCAGGGTCAATGAGTCGCTGGACCTGATGGCGGGAGAAGTGGTTGAGATCAACGATCTTATCAGCCACATCGCCACGGCGGCGGAACAGCAGAGCGCGGTAGCCGAAGAGATCAATCGCAACATGAGTGCGATTGCTGAGGTGATCCGCCAGCTGACTCACAACGGGGAGGAGACGGTAGCCAGCTCCGCCGCGATGCAGCAGACCTACGACAGGCTGCGGGAGATTGTGGGCCACTTCCGGCTCGAGTAGATGTTGGAGTCTGGCCGCTGAAGAAAAATGGCCAAAAAAGATGGGGGCGACTTGCGTCGCCCCCGATAGTCTTATCGCTCATGTCCTTGAACGAAGTTGCTCCCTGCAATCCCTGACTATACCTCTTCCTTTAGGTTTCCCCTTCCCAATCCTTTGGGGTGTCCTTTAGCCATCATGGCCTGACGAGTCATCCGTTCCCGTCGCACTTTCTCCGTCCTGGGAGGTGTCCTTTACCACATCCTGTGGTGAGTCCATTTGCCCAACCCTGGCAGCCAGTCTTCCTGACCGACTTCATTGCGTCCGTGCAGGAGTAACTATAAGGATTTCACGGGGCACGACAACGGTAGATTGAAAAACGTTTTTACGTATCTCGTTACGAAGGAAACTTGTTTCGATATATTTCATTTTAAATCAGTGGGTTGATTTATTTATGTTCAGGTTTTTTGATCCTATCTTCCGACTATCGCGAGAGCTTTTTCGGCGCTTTGCTCACGAGGTGAATGGCGAATGTCTCACAAGCCGTTTAACCGGGGTTCAGAAAAGGATAAGGGGAGCAGAGCGCGGGGAACTGGGGGCGATAATCAGTGTCACGACTGTCGTGTCAGTTGTGTTCCTGCAGCCGTTCATAGATGGTTTGGCGCTCTTCCGGGCTCAAGGAGGAGAAGTAATGGGTAAACAGACGCAGCAACAGGGATTTGTTCATGCCATCCTGCTGGGTCAGGCTGCCAAGCTCATCGATGGCCGTGGTACTCAGGGAAAAGGTCGCTTTTTTGTAGCTGGGTTTCAGGTGTTCACCGTTTTCGATGAAGGCGAGTGCAGTGAGGGCTTCCTCCCGATGCAGAGTCAGCTCCAGACTGACAACTTTGGGTTTGCCCTTGGCGTAGAAGTCAGCATCTTCGATGAACTCGTCAATGGTGAACTTCTTCTGATGATGCAGATTGTGTTTTTTCTTCAGGTCGGCAAGGCCCATCTCACACCCCCAGTTCCAGAAACTCCTTGGCGATGGCCCGGATCTCTTCGGCTGATTTGCCATCCGGTTCTATTTCCATCACCGACAACCCCTTCTCCTCGCTGTCATCGTAGACATTGCGGCCATAGGTAATGGAGTTGAGTACGTCGACACCGAAGGAAGAGCACACCTCCTTGGCCTCCAGGATCCGTTTCACCTGGTTGGGCAGGGCAGGGCACTGGGTCAGCACCACGGCCGCCCGCAGGCTGGGGTTGACCATCTTGCAGGTGGTGATGAGGTCTTCCATGTGGGGCAAGGTCTTGAGGTCACGGCGTTTGGGGCGCAGCGGGATCAGGGCGTGGGTGGCAACTGCCATGGTGGAGCGCAGAGCCCGGTTGTCCTGGCCGCCGCAATCGACGATGAGATAGTCATAGCGGTTCTTCAGGCTGAGCAGGTCGTTGCGGATGTTGCCGTAGAGCTGAACACAATTTATCTGGGGCAGGTCCGGATTGTCATTGCGCTCCTGGATCCAGTCCGAGGTGGTGCGCTGTGGATCGCAATCGACCAGCAACACCTCGCCATGAAACTGGGTCCTGAGGTAAACCGCCAGATTCTGGGCCAGGCAACTCTTGCCGCTCCCCCCTTTTTCGCCACCGACCAGCAGGATCATGACCGTCTCCTATCCCTATGAAAAACAGCTGCACTGAGTATAGGAGGGGGTTGGGCCATGACAAGCCAAGAGGAGGTAGCCTCCTCTTGGGCTCTCACTCTCAGTAGTGCTGGCTACCGCCATACCACTGACAGACATAGGCCGGCACCAGCATCTGGGGAGCCTTATCGACCTGGCATACCACCAGCGGCATGGCCGGCGCCCCTTCTGCACTGACCAGTGCAGGGGTCATGGGCAGCAGCAGGCTTGCAAACAACAGCAGTGATTTGATCTTCATGGTTAGCTCCTTGGTGATAAAACGGGTGTGATCCTGATCACTTTCTGAGTTAAGCCGAGGTGGTTGGTGACGCAAGGTGCTGAAATAAATTCAACTAATGAAAAAAGTTTGAAAAGAGCCGATGGCAGGCGTCCTGAAAAATGAGCGGCCAAGATGCGGACTGGGTGCATATCCATATAAATGATGAGCCGGCAGGTGCGTCGCAGCGGGCCTGCGCGAGCGGGTTGGACGAGATGCCATGATCTGGGACAACAAACAGATTATTCAGTGAGCAGGCAGGCAATGACTATTTATTTCCCCGTATCACCGCTTTGAAATCTCATAAAATTCAATTTTTTGCATATTAAATTCAATGAATATCGATTTTGTTTTTATCTATATGAAATTTAAGGTTTTTTGTTTTTATGTATATCCCTTAGTAGATATGGTGGATGAATGAAATAAGAAGAAATATGAAAAATTCACGATGAAAAGTGCGTATTTAAACGAAGGTGATGAATGGGAGATTGTCAGTTCTGTTATCCCTATCAAAGAATAAACCGTGATTTTATTCAGTTATAAGTGAATGTGATCAATGTCTAAGTTTGGTGTGATTCGCAGGTCTAACCTCGGTCTCGAAAGGCAAGGGCAGGATAGAACACAAGCCGATTACCCTACATAAAGAATATCCCGCCTTAGCCACGAGCATGAATAGAAGGAATCTATTCAATCACTCGCAGGGACCACTGCTAGACGGAATATAATCATGAGCAAATTTTATGTAGGTTCTGAAGTTGGCCAATTGCGCCGTGTCATGTTGCACCGCCCCAACCTCAGTCTGAAGCGTCTGACTCCTTCCAACTGCCAGGATCTGCTGTTTGATGACGTCCTGTCGGTTGAACGTGCCGGTCAGGAGCACGACAAATTCGCTCAGGTACTGCGCGATCAGAATGTCGAAGTTTTCCTGCTGACCAATCTGCTGGCCGAAACCCTGGACGTGCCGGAAGCCAAAACCTGGCTGCTGCAACATCAGGTCTCCGACTATCGCCTCGGCACCTCCTTTGCCAACGACGTGCGCTGCTTCCTGGCAGACATGCCGCACCGTGAACTGGCCCGCATTCTCTCCGGTGGCCTGACCTACTCCGAGATGCCCTACAGCGGCGTCAACATGGTCGTCGGCATGCACGCCCCGACCGACTTCATCATCGAGCCGCTGCCCAACCACCTCTTTACCCGTGACACCTCCTGCTGGGTCTATGGTGGCGTTTCCATCAACCCCATGGCCAAGGCCGCCCGTCGTCGCGAGACCAACCACGTGAAGGCCATCTACCGCTGGCACCCGCAGTTCGCCGGTCAGGACTTCATCAAATACTTCGGTGATGAAGATCGCGACTACGACAACTCCACCATCGAGGGCGGTGACGTGCTGGTCATCGGCCGCGGTTCCGTGCTCATCGGCATGTCCGAGCGCACCACACCGCAAGGGGTCGAACACCTGGCTCGCGGCCTGTTCAAGCACGGCCAGGCCAAACAGGTCATCGCCATGCAACTGCCGAAACACCGCAGCTGCATGCACCTCGATACCGTCATGACCCACATGGACATAGACACCTTCTCCGTTTATCCGGAAGTCATCCGCAAGGATGTGAACTGCTGGAGCCTGACTCCGGGCGGCGCCACCGGCATGAACATCAAGGAAGAGGGTTACTTCGTCACCGCCATCGAGAAGGCACTGGGTGTCGATCAGCTCAAGCTCATCACCACAGGTGGTGACACCTTCGAGGCCGAGCGCGAGCAGTGGAACGATGCCAACAACGTGCTGACCGTGCGCCCCGGCGTGGTGGTGGGTTACGAGCGCAATACCTACACCAACGAGAAGTACGACAAGGCAGGCATCACAGTGCTGCCCATCCCGGGTGAAGAGCTGGGACGTGGTCGCGGCGGCGCCCGCTGCATGAGCTGCCCGATGGAACGCGACGGCATCTAACAAGACGGCGTGGCGCCGGCAAGAGGTCGGCGCCACAGATACCAAGACTCGAGAGTAACACTCATGAAAAAACCAACTGTCGTCGTCGCCCTGGGTGGCAATGCTCTGCTCCGTCGTGGCGAGCCGCTCGAAGCTGACATCCAGCGCAAGAACATCGCTACTGCGGCCAAAACCATCGCCCTGATCGCTCAGGAGTACAACGTGGTGCTGGTGCATGGCAACGGCCCGCAAGTCGGTCTGCTGGCCCTGCAAAACAGTGCCTACACCAAGGTATCCCCCTATCCGCTGGATGTGCTGGGTGCCGAGTCTCAGGGCATGATCGGCTACATGCTGATCCAGGAGCTGAAAAACCTGATGCCGAGCCGCAACGTCACCGCGCTGCTGACCCAGGTGCAGGTCGATCCCAAGGATCCGGCGTTTGCCAATCCGACCAAATTTATCGGCCCCGTCTACGAAGAAGCGGAAGCCCGCACCCTGGCAGAAGAGAAGCACTGGGTGGTCAAGGCTGACGGCAAGTTCTTCCGCCGCGTAGTACCGTCCCCGCTGCCCCAGCGCATCGTCGAAGGCGACGCCATCGAAACCCTGATCGCCCAGGGTCACCTCATCATCTGTACCGGTGGTGGTGGCATCCCGGTGACCTGGGATGGCCAGAGCCTGACCGGCATCGAAGCCGTCATCGACAAGGACATGTCAGCCGCCTACCTGGCCAAGCAGATCAAGGCCGACGCCCTGCTGATCCTGACCGATGCCGATGCCGTCTATCTGGACTGGGGCAAACCGACCCAGCGTCCGCTGCGGATCACCAGCCCGGACGAGCTGGCCGGGGTCAAGTTCGATGCCGGCTCCATGGGGCCGAAAGTCGAAGCCTCCTGTGAATTTGTCAAAGCGACCGGCGGCATGGTCGGCATCGGTTCGCTGGAAGATGGCCTGGCCATCCTCAAGGGCGAAGCCGGTACCAATATCGTCGCCACCCGTACCGTGAATGCGTAGTTACAAATCTGTACTGAAGAATGCGTAGTCAACACTACTGCCTAAATTGGTCTGAACAAATATAGAGAGAACTCATCATGGCTTTTAATCTGCGTAACCGTAACTTCCTGAAACTGCTGGACTTCACCCCGCGCGAAATCCAATACATGATCGATCTGGCCATCGACCTGAAGAAAGCCAAATACGGTGGCTATGAGCGTAAACACCTGACCGGCAAGAACATTGCCCTGATCTTCGAGAAGACCTCCACCCGCACCCGTTGTGCGTTTGAAGTGGCGGCCTTCGACCAGGGCGCGCAAGTCTCCTACCTCGGCCCAAGCGGTTCCCAGATCGGTCACAAGGAGTCCATGAAGGACACCGCTCGGGTACTGGGTCGCATGTACGACGGTATCGAATACCGTGGCTACGGTCAGGAGATCGTGGAAGAGCTGGGTGCCTACGCCGGTGTTCCGGTCTGGAACGGCCTGACCAACGAATTCCACCCGACCCAGATCCTGGCCGACTTCATGACCATGCTGGAGCACGGCAAGGGCAAACGTCTGGATCAAATCAAGTTCGCCTACCTGGGTGATGCCCGCAACAACATGGGCAACTCCCTGATGGTCGGTGCCGCCAAAATGGGCATGGACATCCGCTTGGTTGCGCCGAAAGCCTTCTGGCCGGAAGAAGAGCTGGTTGCCAAGTGCCGCCTGATCGCCGAAGAGACCGGCGCACGCATCACCCTGACCGAAGATGTCAAAGAGGGTGTGCTGGGTACCGACTTCCTCTACACCGACGTCTGGGTTTCCATGGGCGAAGCGAAAGAAGCCTGGGATCAGCGCGTCAAACTGATGACCCCGTATCAGGTCAACATGGATGTCATCAACGCCACCAAGAACCCGGATGTGAAGTTCATGCACTGCCTGCCGGCGTTCCACAACGATGAGACCACCATGGGCAAGGAAGTGGCTGACAAATATGGCATGAAAGGCCTGGAAGTGACCGAGGACGTGTTCGAATCCGAGCACAGCATCGTGTTCGACGAGGCCGAAAACCGGATGCACACCATCAAGGCAGTGATGGTTGCTACGCTGGGCGACTAAGGTCGCAGTAGTGGTGCCGGGGGGTGACCCCCGGCTTTTCGACCATGTGACAGCGGCATAATACCTCTAACCCTACGACCCGCAGCCTGCATGGATACCACACCCACAGAAGGAAGCTGGACCATGACCAAATTCAAGTTCCCGTCAGCCTACACGATACTGTTCGTGCTGATCGCCCTGGTGGCCGCCCTGAGCTGGATAGTGCCGGCCGGCAAATATGAAATGACCATGAACGAAGCCCTCGGCAAGGAAGTGCCGGTGGCTGGTACCTACAAACTGGTGGAGGGCAATCCCCAGGGGATCGTCGACGTGCTGCTGGCACCTATCGACGGTCTTTATAACCATGACACCTATCAGGCAGGCGCCATCGACGTCTCCCTGTTCATCCTGATCATCGGTGGTTTTCTTGGCATTGTGACCAAGACAGGTGCCATCGATGCCGGCATCGAGCGTGTAACCGACCGTCTGCGCGGCCGTGAAGAGTGGATGATCCCGATCCTGATGGCGCTGTTCGCCGCGGGCGGTACCATCTACGGCATGGCCGAAGAGTCGCTGCCGTTTTACACCCTGCTGGTACCGGTGATGATGGCCGCCCGCTTCGACCCGGTCGTGGCTGCCGCAACCGTGTTGCTGGGGGCCGGTATCGGTACCCTGGGTTCCACCATCAACCCGTTCGCCACCGTGATTGCCGCCAACGCGGCCGGTATCTCCTTCACCGACGGCATCTGGTTGCGCGTCGCCATGCTGGTTGCCGGCTGGCTGCTGTGCGTGGCCTATGTGATGCGTTACGCCAAGATGGTACGCAACGACCCGAGCAAATCCCTGGTGGCTGACAAGTGGGAAGAGAACCGTGCCCACTTCCTCGGCAACAAGAGCGACCAGATGCTGGAGTTCACCCTGACCCGTAAAATCGTGCTGGGTATCTTCGTCGCCGCCTTCGCCGTGATGATCTACGGGGTGGCCGTGCTGGGCTGGTGGATGGCGCAGATCTCCGGCGTGTTCCTGGCCGCCGCCATCATCGTCGGTGTCATCTCCCGCATGAGCGAGGAGGAGCTGACCTCCAACTTCATCGATGGTGCCCGCGACCTGCTGGGTGTGGCCCTGATCATCGGTATCGCCCGCGGTATCGTGGTGGTAATGGACAACGGCATGATCACCCACACCATCCTGCACAGCGCAGAAGGGATCGTGACCGGCCTCTCCACCGTGGTGTTCATCAACGTGATGTTCGTGCTGGAAGTGGTGCTCTCCTTCCTGGTGCCGTCCTCCTCCGGTCTGGCCGTGCTGACCATGCCGATCATGGCGCCGCTGGCCGACTTCGCCAACGTGGGTCGCGAGCTGGTGGTCACCGCCTATCAGTCCGCCTCCGGCCTGGTGAACCTGGTGACCCCGACCTCCGCCGTGGTCATGGGTGGCCTGGCGATTGCCAAGGTGCCTTATGTACGCTGGCTGAAATGGGTGGCCCCGCTGCTTGGCCTGCTGACCGTGCTGATCGTGGTCTGCCTGAGCCTGGGTGCAGTGCTCTGATCCACCACGAAGAGAACGCTGAAAACGGGAGCCACTGGCTCCCGTTTTTTTATGGCTGATTCATGACGACTCAAGTCGTGGGGAGGGGGGGATGCGGATGAACCGTTTTGGCGAAGATCAGCGGCAACAAAAAGGCGACCTTCTGGTCGCCTCGATCTCTTCGGGGGAGAGGGCTTAGCGGGCTTGCGCCAGGGTACGTACCACGGCGGCGTGGGCCTGACGGGTGCGGCTGATGTGGCGCGGGGCGACCAGCACCACGTCGTTGCCGGCGACGGCGCCCATGATCTCGGGATTGGCGTTGCGATCCAGCAGGCGGGCCACCACGGTGGCGGCACCAGGGGTGGTGTGGATCAGCACCATCTGCTGGTTGTGCACCACTTCGCGCACCATGTCGTGGATGGAGCGGGTGCTGCCGGCGGGCTCCAGCTGCTCGTCCACCAGGGTGTAGACCTTCTTGCCGTTGGCGTTCTGGGCCTTGGCCACGCCGAGCCGGCGCAGCAGGCGGGAGATGGTGGACTGGCTGATGTCGGCGAAACCGCGCTCCGACAGCTCGCGGCGGATCTCCTCCTGGGTGCTGTAGCAGTGCTGGCCGATGATCTGGCGACAGGCATCCAGCTGGGCCAGATCGGGCTCTTGTTCCACGGGACGACTGAGGGTTTTGACCACGGCGAATTCCTTTGATGATGACCGACGGTAAACGCTCGATATCTGCCGCATTCGCTGAATATCAGCAAAAAATACTGGCAATCAATGCACTGGCAGGAAATGAGCGGGAATAGCTCTGTTTGGATGGCAAATTATAACCAACTGGTTATTTGGTGATGTGACAGGGGTCAAAAATGGGCCCCTTGGGGCCCACCTGGATATCTTTTGAGTCTGGCTATCAGTAGCGTTCGCTGACGATGTCCTGGGTGAAGGACTTCTCGCAGTATTTGCACTTCATCCGCACCACGCCTTTCACCTCGCGCACCCGGAAGTAGCTGTCCACCGGCTCGTTGTGGGAGATGCAGTTGGAGTTGGGGCAGTGGAACACCCCGGCGATGAACTCCGGCAGCTCCAGCTGGTGTTTCTTCACCACGGCGAAGTCTTCGATGATGTTGACGGTCGCCTTGGGGGCGAACAGCGCCAGCTGGTTGGCCTGCTGTTCGGTCAGGCGGGTGTTCTCGATCTTGATGAGATCCTTCTTGCCCAGCGCGCCGGATTTCAGGTTGAAACCGACGGTGATGCGCTCCTGGGTTTCGATCAGCTGGAACAGCTTGAGGATCTTGATGCCCTGGCCGGCGGGGACGTGGTCGATGACGGAGCCGTGACGGATGGCTTCGACTTGCAGTTGGTTCTTCTCGGACATGATATACCCCTTTCCCTTAGACGGTTTCGTTCAGTACCAGAGCCAGCAGCGCCTGGCGTGCATAAACCCCGTTCTCCGCCTGCTGGAAGTAGTAGGCGTGGGGAGTCTTGTCGACCGCGACGTCGATCTCGTCGACGCGGGGCAGGGGGTGCAGGATCTTCATGGTGGGCTTGGCGCCTTCCAGGGTAGCCACTTCCAGCACGAACTTGGCGGCCATGTGTTTGTATTCGGTCTCGTCGAAGCGCTCTTTCTGGACCCGGGTCATGTAGAGGATGTCGAGCTCCGGCATCACCTCTTCCATGGTCTCGTGCACGCTGAACTGGATGCCTTTCTCTTCCAGCTCCTCGCAGATGTAGTCCGGCATCGCCAGCGCTTCCGGCGAGATGAAGAAGAAGCGGCAGTTGAACAGGCTGAGGGCCTGGGCCAGCGAGTGCACGGTGCGGCCGTACTTGAGGTCGCCGACGAAGGCGACGTTGAGGCCGTCCAGCTTGCCTTGCGTCTCGTGGATGGAGAAGAGGTCGAGCAGGGTCTGGGTCGGATGCTGGTTGGAACCGTCACCGCCGTTGATGACCGGTACCCGGGAGAACTCGGAGGCGAGGCGTGCGGCGCCCTCTTTCGGGTGACGCATTACCACCGCATCGGTGTAGGAGCCGATGATCTTGATGGAGTCGGCCAGGGTCTCGCCCTTCTTGGCGCTGGTGTTGCCACCGTCGGCGAAGCCGATGATGTTGCCGCCCAGGCGCTGGACCGCGGTCTCGAACGACAGGCGGGTACGGGTGGAGGCTTCGAAGAAGCAGCTGGCAACCAGCTTGTCTTTCAGCAAGCGGGTGTCGGGCTCGGCCTTCAACCGCTGTGCGGTTGCGACCACCAGTTCCATGTCGGGCCGGGTCAGGTCCGAAATGGAGATGACATGTTTCTTATAGAGTGGATTGGTCATCGTCTGCATTCCCTTTGACATCAATGAAGGTTTTTCGGGCACAAAAAAAAGCCCCTGAAACAGGGGCTTTTTTTAAAAACAATTGGGGATCTGTGGGTCGGGAACCGGAAACAACGGGGCCGCTCTGGTGCGCTCCACCCGTCTGCAAGGCTGTTTTTTTCAGCAAAAACTGCATCGTCCTGTCCTGACCTTTTTTCAAACCGGACAGATTATAGAGTCGCATTTTGAATTGTCAAAAATTTATTTCAAAGGCAAGATTTACGCGGAAAAACGTTTAACTGTCGTGAACTGGCCGGCAAACCCACACCTGGTGTTCGGCCTGTAATGGCTGCGCATCTTCGGCCATGCTGCGCAGATAGGCGAGTCTGTGGTGCCCCTCCAGCAGACAATAGGGTTGTGGCAGCGGGTGACCGTCCGGGTAGCTGCTGCCTGCCGCCGATGCCAGCACTATGATGGGTTCGGACCAGGTACCCTGGCTAAGCATGTACTCCCCGAGCCAAGATCGACGGACGTAACGGTTGTGCCTCAGCATCTCGCCCCAGCGTTCGACCACCTCCATATGGCGGGAGCCGGTCTGCTCGATGATCTTGGCGGTGGGCCAGCTTTCACACTCGAACTGGTGGCGGGCGAGATCGATAAAGCTCCAGTTGGATTCAAAACCGCGCCAATGGCGGTAAATCCACTGGGAGAGCACATTGTCGGGAATGAAGGGCACCAGCGGGGCGACCCGTGCCAGATAGTCCGGCAGGGCCTCGGTTTTGCTCTCATCCCGGAAGTTGAGCGGTGCAAGTTGTTGAAGTAACCGATAATTGAGCATGAGCAGCCTCCTCATTGCCTGGCCACCTCTTCACCCTACCCCCATTGCCGCTGCTTTCCTACCCAAACAAGGCTGTAAATACAGCGAGTTACCCCCTTTGGCTGCAAAAAGTGACCAGATCTGCTCGTCCTTTGTGCAATCGCACCGAAAGTGAGAAAAAAGCCTTTACCTTTGATCCCGGCTTTGTATAATTCGCCTCGTTTGTTGCAGGGGCGTAGTTCCAATTGGTAGAACAGCGGTCTCCAAAACCGATGGTTGCGGGTTCGAGTCCTGCCGCCCCTGCCATTTTTCAGAGAAGCCAGCTCATTGAGCTGGCTTTTCGCTTTTCCGGGCCTCCCATTTTTTCCCATCGTCCCTTGCCCCGACTGCTGTAGCAGGGCGCTTCCTCCTCTTGTACTCGTTCCTCCCGACCGCTAGTCGTTGTTGCGCCGGTTTGCCCTGTCGTTTCTGGCAATCGTCCCGCCGCGCTCCCTGTGCTACATAACAGGGTCGGTGCCTTGGCATGCCGTTGGCAGGCCGGCACTCAATGCTCAAGCCGTGGATTGTGGGCGTGAACATCAGCTGAGGAGAGCGAACCATGAACAAGGCAGTTGAAACCCGATTGAACAAGTCCCGTCCCGGTGGCTGGATCCCCCGCGATGGCGCCCATATCGAGCGCTGGATCCGGCGGATCAAGCACTACGTGACCCAGCAGCCGCGGGCGCTGGTGCCACCCATCGCCGAGCTGCGGGATCTGGTCCATGCCGACCCTGCGCTGCATGCCCAGGCCGAAGCCATGTTCAAGGAAGCCTGGCGCCACAAGCACCTGACCCCGCTCGGTCAGCCAGAGGTACGCTCGTTCGAGGAGTTCCTGGGGCTGCTCAATGGCATCATGACCACGGCGCCCGAGGCGTATCAGGACATCCCCAGCCACGAGCCATCCGGTCTCATCGGCTTTCCCATCAATGCCCTGCTCGACTGGCCCATGGCCACCCAGGCCGGCTATCACTTTTTTGCCAACGCCCTGATCAACCAGCAGTTCAAGAAGATCCTCGATTACTGGGCCCAGTTCCTGCAAAGCCCGGCTTCCCGCTACGTGTTGAATGAGCCGGTCAGCCGGCTGGATCAGGAGACCCTGGTGGTGCCCTGGCTCGGCAAGGTGGCCAAGGCCGAGATGGTCAAGGTGGCGAGCGAGGCGGTCGGGGAGGGGCCCAACCCCACGCCGGGCAGCTTCGAGCAGATCTTCGAGTGCGAGCCGGCGGCCGAATACCACGGGTTCAGCTGCTGGGACGACTTCTTCACCCGGCGTTTTCGGGCCGGGGTGCGACCGGTATCTGCGCCGGCGGATGACAGTGTCATCGTCAATGCCTGCGAATCGGCGCCGCTGCAGGTACGCAAGGAGGTGAGCCGCAGCGATCAGTTCTGGCTCAAGGGGCAGCCCTATTCGCTGGACAACATGCTCGATTTTGACGATCTGGCGCCCCGTTTCGAAGGTGGCACCGTCTACCAGGCCTTCCTCAGTGCGCTCAGCTACCACCGCTGGCACAGCCCGGTGAGCGGCACCATCCGCAAGGTGCGCATCGTCAACGGCACCTACTATCTGGAAAACCAGTTCGAAGGTTTTGCCGACCCGCAGGGGGCGGATCCCAGCGCCCCCAACAATTCCCAGCCGTTCCTCACCTCGGTGGCGACCCGGGCACTCATCTTCATCGAGGCCGACAACCCCAAAATCGGCCTGATGTGCGTGGTGCCGGTGGGGATGGCCGAGGTGTCGAGCTGCGAGATCACGGTGCAGGCGGGGGATCGGGTGCAGAAGGGGGATCCGCTCGGCATGTTCCACTTCGGTGGCTCCACCCACTGCCTGCTGTTCCGCCCCGGCGTCAGGCTGGAGTTCGACTTCCATGGCCAGGCCCCGGGGCTGGATGCGACCAATATGCGGCTCAACACCGCCATCGCCCGGGTCAAGTAGTACCGTCGCTGGATAGTAAAAGGCCGCCCTAAATAGCTGTTCCGAATAGTAGATCACCGGAGGAAGGGAACTCAGTCCAGTTTGTGCGATCTGATTAGTCGCTAA